>JACPGF010000207.1 GCA_016182615.1 Ignavibacteriales bacterium | reverse complement strand
CCCATCGTTTCAGGCTCGGAGATTAACGATAACCCGTTTACACCGTTATCAAAATTTGCAAAAGACCTTGTGGCAGAACTCGGTGATGATATGCCTGTTGAATGGATATACCGCGATACACGCTATACCGAGAAACTCGCCACCCCTGATGTAACCACTGCCGATCTTATCGGGGATGTTGACCCGATTAAAGCCGCCGCGCAAAAGCTGCATTACTCAGATGAGCGGGTAATACACTTTGGACTTATACCCCGTTCCAACCGCTCCATTTTTGTTATTAACGAGCTGCCCGATTTGCAGGCCCGCATTCAGGTTGCGCTGTTTAACATTTTGCAGGAAGAAGACATACAGATACGCGGATTCAAGATGCGCCTGCCGCTTGATGTGCTGTTCGTGTTCACGGCTAACCCTGAAGATTATACCAACCGCGGTTCAATCGTAACGCCGCTCAAGGACAGGATTGACAGCCAGATATTAACCCATTACCCGAAGAGCATCGAAATATCCAAGCAAATAACCGCGCAGGAAGCGCACCTCTCGGTGCAGCAGAAAAACATTTATGTTGACACACTGCTGGCAAACCTTGTTGAGCAAACTGCTCACGAAGCCCGCGCGAGCGAATATATCGATCACAAGAGCGGAGTATCCGCCCGCATGAGTATCAGCGCGTACGAGAACCTGATAGCGGCAGCAGAACGGAGGATGCTGTTAAATAGTGAGGATAAGTGCAACGTTCGGATATCGGATCTTTACGGCATTATCCCGGCTATCACGGGAAAAGTGGAACTGGTGTACGAAGGTGAGCAGGAAGGTCCTGCAAAAGTTGCGATGATGATTCTTGGGAAAGCATTGCGCAGCGCTTTCGCCACGCACTTCCCGTCACCCGAAAAGAAACGCAAATCGCAGGAGCGCAGCATCTATCAGCCGGTAATTGACTGGTTTAACAAGGGGAACACCATAGACTTTATGTTCGACAGTTCACAGAATACATATAAAGAACAACTAAGTAAACTAGGTTTTATAGAAGAACTTGTTTTGCGTTTTTACCCCGAGTTAACCGGTGATAAACTTTTATTATACATGGAGTTTATGCTCTTTGGCCTTTCCGAGTTTTCCGTTTTAAGTAAAATGAAACTCGAGCGTGGTGTTCATTTTAGCGATTTGGTGAGCAGCATGTTCAGCAGCACCGAATATGATGAAGGTGCAGAAGATTTGGATATTGCATGAGGCGTGTCTTAGGTTCAAGTTTAAATCCGCATAGAACAGTAGAATTGAACGTGAGGATATATTTTTAGTTCGCCCGGTTCGGGCGAACTGTTTCAAAGCGAAACACCCACGCTTTCTGTTAGGTGAGTCCCTCTGCGGGCTTAAAAAATTCACCGCTCCCGCCAGCCAGTAATTTACAGCGTCTATCTGATTATACATTCCTTTTCCAATCGTGGCAAAAATATAACGCCGCGCTTTGCATTTCCTACTTCGTTTAAAATAGCTGTTTTATCCGTTTATTCCTCATTCAGAATCCAACTCTTATTAAAACTCTGCCTTCATTCTGAACCCGCCTTAACGACTTGCCCAAATATTTACCTGCCGGAATGTTTGGTACATGCCGGTGCAAGCGGGAAGGGTCTGAATTTTTAATTCTTCATTATTAATTATTCATTGCACATTATTTCTGATTTTGTTCTCTTTTTTTTACATCTTTTCTGTTTTCAACTGCCTTTTTTGCATTGTGTACCGGTTAATCCTAAAATTATAACCTCTTTTGTGAAAAGCACAAAAAGTATAACGCTTTTTTGGGTTTTTTAGATTCGCCAAAAATGCTTAAATATAGTGTGTACCTTTAGTTATTTTCTTAAAAGGAAGCGCTCAATGAAAGACATCCGGTATGAGATTAAAACCCGCACCGAAAAACCAGTCCTTCCTGAATCATTGGGATTCGGGCAGATTTTTACCGACCACATTTTTGAAATGGATTATACCGCTGAAAAAGGATGGCACAACCATGCAATTAAGCCTTTAGCCAATTTCAACATGCACCCTGCAACTATGTTTATCCATTACGGGCAGGCTGCGTTCGAGGGGTTAAAAGCATTCAGACAGATTAATGACGATATAGTAATTTTCAGGGCTGATAAACATTTTCAGCGTTTGAACAACTCATCAAAGCGCCTGTGCATGCCTGATGTTGATATACCATCAACTATTGATGCATTAAAAGAATTGGTAAATATCGACCGCGATTGGATTCCAACCAAACACGGTGAATCGCTCTATATCCGCCCGTTTATCTTTGGGACAGACCCTGTACTTGGGGTAAAGCCATCACAGGGATATAAACTGGTAACCATGCTTTCACCCGTTGGCGCTTATTATCCCGAAGGTTTCAAACCGGTTAAAATTCTGGTGCAGGATGATTATGTGCGTGCAGTTCGCAAAGGCCTTGGCGAGTGTAAAACGCCCGGCAACTATGCTGCAAGCTTATTAGGCGCCGAAATTGCCAAAAACGAAGGCTACACGCAAGTGCTCTGGCTTGATGCCGTTACACTCAAAAACATCGAAGAAGTCGGCACCATGAACATCTACATACAGTTTAACGATGAAGTTGTTACCCCGCAGTTAACCGGAGGTATTTTACCGGGCATTACCAGAATGTCGGTTCTGCAAATATTAAAGGACTGGAACTATAATGTTACCGAGCGGGTCGTTTCTGTTGAAGAATTATTTGACCGGCATGCAAAAGGTGAAGTGCTCGACGTATTCGGTACGGGAACTGCAGCCGTTATTTCTTCCGTTGGTGAAATGAAGTTTAAGGACAGGAAAATTTTTATCAACGACGGTACAACCGGTGAACTTGCCCGTAAGCTTTTTGCACATTTAACCGGTATTCATTATGGTAAAATTGCAGATGAACACAACTGGCTTACCCGAGTTCCTGTTGAGGTTACCGCGTAGCCAATGAATAAGCTATTAACCCTGCTGCTACTTTTTATTGTTACTCTCGCAGGGCAAAATGGAAAACCTAAAAACATTATTATATTAATCGGAGACGGGATGGGCTTATCGCAAGTAAGCTCATCTCTCGTTTCTGACTCATCAAATGCATTCCAGAAATTTCCTACGGTTGGCCTCTCGGTAACATGTTCAGCAGATAAGCTGATTACCGACTCGGCCGCTGGTGCAACTGCTCTTGCCACAGGACATAAAACCAATAACAAATGGATTAGCGTGGCTCCTGACGGCACCATCTTGAAAACAGTGTTCGAGTATGCTAAAGACAAAGGCAAAGCGGCTGGTGTAGTAGTAACATCAACAGTTAGCAATGCCACGCCGGCGTGTTTCTTAGGGCACGGAACCGACAGGAAAAAAGAAAGGGAGCTGGCCGCTCAATACCCGGATGATAACTGGGATGTGATCATCGGCGGCGGTTTGAAATATTTTAAACCGTTTAATGACACGGTTAATAAAAAAATGTTCACGGATAAAATCAGCAAACTGCATAACTCCGGTTACACGGTTTTTACCTCGGCTGATTCGTTATTGCGTTTGCAGCCAAAAAATAAATTCTATGCCTTGCTTGCAGAGGATGGCCTCCCGGGCGCATTATCCCGTAATTACACATTAGCAGATCTAACCAATGCGGCTTTAAGAACGGTTACACGGAATAAAAAAGGTTTTATTCTCATGATCGAAGGCAGCCAAATCGACTGGGCATTGCACGATAACAAAAGCAGGGAATTCGAAGCTGAAATGAAAGATTTCAATCTAGCCATCCATACGGCTTTAGATTTTGCCCGGAAAGACGGCAACACTCTTGTACTGGTAACTGCGGATCATGAAACGGGCGGGCTTGCCATTGCTGGAGGTAAGACTGATACAACCGCGCTTAGTTATGCATACACAACAAAGGGGCACACTGCCTCAGCCGTTGGTGTATTTGCATTTGGGCCGGGAGCCGAAAAATTTGGCGGCATACAACACATTTCCGGCATTGGGAAAAAACTAATTAAACTGCTTACCAATAAATAAGTCAGCGCAGACTAAAAAAATGTGGGTGTTATCTCTCCCAGCTTAGACAGCACCCATTTCTATTGAACATTTGTTCAACACCGAATACCGAAATATAAAGAACTGACTTTAAATTCCAAAACCGTTCACTGCATCAAATGGCTCTTAATTATGCGCATACAGTATTTGAGTCCCTGGGTTCGCAGGAAGTTAGTGCTATATATAGTGATGGAATAATAATACAATGTTCTTTTGCACAGTGCTATTCATCTCGCAATACTTACATGTATTTCCATTTGGCGGCACTGAACTTTTGCTTTTTCAAAACCGGTTGGCAAACCGGGGGAATCGTTTTAGCGGCATTAATACTGCCTAAAAGCAATTCTCCTCCCAAAGGACAGGCATCCCCACCTGGGTCGGTTCATCCTCCTTTCAAAAGGCGGGACTCAGGAGCCGGATGCTTCTTTTTTCTGTTAATGACCACTACGAAACAACTGAAGGTATTTTGTTTTACTCACCTGATAATTATGAAAATTTTTCAAAACAAGACAAAATCAATCGAGAAATAACAAGCTCCATTCGGGGCGAAATATCTAGAGCAAACCCATTCCCCAAAAAGATTGGCGTGCCGTCGGTACGCGACAAATGAATAGCTGGCAGTTAGAACAGGGAGTGGTGCACACTCAATTGGTCATTTTCTTGATGAATTAATGCCCCGCATTTTTGGGTGACTTTTGACACCGTTGCTATAACGTTCCCGCCTGAAACACTTTTTTCTCCTGCTCACCTCATAATATTGCATGCTGTCGATATTGGGTAACACAGATAGATATGAAAAGTTACTTTTGCTTTTATTATAATTTTTTTTATAATTGTTAGGAATAAGATGCACCCCCGAAAGAAAATACCGAATTTGAGTAAAGTCAGGCTTGTGACCATGCTTTTGCTGTTTATGTTCATGTTTACAGCATTCCTCCCGCCGACAAACATAAAAATCTTTTTGATTGGCGATTCAACAATGTGCCTGTATGATACGACGAACAATAACCCGCAGCGGGGGTGGGGACAGATGCTGCCGCAGTTTTTTAATAGTAGTGCAACCATAGTAAATGCGGCAGCAGGTGGCCGAAGCTCGAAATCCTTCTACGAGGAGGCAGGTAAATGGAACACCGTCATTAGTCAGGTGCAGCCCGGCGATTATGTTTTTATTCAGTTTGCTCATAACGACCAGAAAGACCCGGTACTTTATCCCGGTTTTCATACCGATCCGGGTTCGACTTACGACCAGTATTTAACGGCGTATGTGAATGAAACCCGTGCCAAAGGTGGTATTCCAGTACTATTTACACCTGTATGCCGTTTTTATTTTGACAGCAATGGATTAATAACGGCCTCAGGTCAGCATAATGTTGTGCCCTATGGTGATTACCCGGCGGCAATGCGGAATGTTGCAACAACTCTTAATGTCCCGTTAATCGACTTAACAGTAAGTACAAAAGCTATATACGAGGCCTATGGAACCGCTTCACAGGCATTACTCCATATCACTGCAGATAATACGCACCCGAACATTCTCGGTGCCACACTCATGGCACAGCTTGCTTCACAGGAAATGAAAAGTAAAGGCGTGCTAACTGATTATTTGACATCTTCGACTGATATTATTCTTAGTCCCACGTCACTTTCTTTTGGTGATTTAACGATTAATTTGACATCTACGGAACGGTCATTTTCTATATCCGGTTTTAACCTCACTCCGTCAAGTAGTAATATTACCATTACAGCCCCCGCAGATTTCGAGGTGTCGTCAACATCAGGTTCCGGTTTTGCCTCCTCAATTGATATTCCTTATGTCAATGGTACCTTGGCGACAACAACTTTGTACGCAAGATTTAAACCAACTATCGTACAGGTTTATAATGCTTCAATTACTGCATCAATTGGAGGAACCACATTACAAAGTGTTTCAGTAACCGGGCAGGGAACACCGGTTCCGCAAGGGCTTACTGCCGCCTCTGTTACATGGCCTTTGTTGTCGAACCAAGCACCATCCGCAATTTCCGGCTTACTTTCAGCAACAAATCAAAATCCGGTTAATTTAGCGGGAATACTCTATAATTCAACATTTGGCACGGTTGCCGGTTGGCAGAGAGTGGCAACCACCGCCCCGGGTTTATCCTATCCAAGCTATTCGACATCCAAGTACATTGAATATACTATAACCCCACAGCCAGGCTACTATTTTTTGTTGAATTCAGCAACATTTAATGCTTTGGGTGGGGGAACAGGGGGTGCAAAACTGGCAGTTTACTATTCAACGGATGGATGGACTACAAATAACGCTCTCGGCAACGCTTCATATAACGGCAGTACTTACGCGGCAACATTTGCTACACCAGTTTCACTGGTAAACACGGGCAGCGCCAACGCAACGGTACAAGGGGCAGCGGTTATTTCACCGTCTGTTACCGTAAAAGGAGGCCAAACACTATCAATTCGCTTTTATCCGTGGGCAGGTGCAACAAATAAATATTTTACAAATAAAAATGTTGTTCTGTCCGGCAATACCGCTACAGCATCCATTCCATCAGCTCCCGTCACAGCAGAAGCAACTTTGGTGTATGCAACTTCAGCAACATCCGGCGGATCTGAAATATCCTCGGATAATAATGCATTGGTAACGGCGAAGGGGGTATGCTGGAACTTGTCAGGCTCCCCAACAACGGGAGATGCAAAGACAATTGACGGAACCGGAACGAGTGCTTTTATCAGCAATATTACGGGACTTGTACCCGGGTTAACCTATTACGCGCGGGCTTATGCAACAAACAGCGCCGGTACTGTCTATGGCAATGAAATCACTTTCACCACTTCTTCAACAGCTACTGAGCCCATTTTAACTACAGGAGCGGTAACCAATATTGGAACAACCACGGTTTCAATATCGGGAAGTATCAACAGCGATGGTGGAACTGCATTGGTGGCTTCGGGATTTTGCTGGAGCTCAACGAATACCTCACCAACTATTTTGGATGAGAAGAATAACATCGGCGTTAATACAGGCAATATTTCAAGCGATCTGACAAGTTTAACACCGAGCACCGTTTATTATATACGCGCGTATGCAACAAATAATTCGGCTCTTACCGGTTATGGTGCCGTAATAAGCTTTACAACCGCGGGTAACTTTTACAATGTTGCCGGATCTGATGTATCGAACCCGGCAAATTGGGGCACAAACAGCGATGGAACAGGATCAAATCCCGATTTTACAGAAGATAATCAGGTTTATCATTTTATTAATCCCGGCTCTGCTTTTACACAAAACTGGACAATTTCTTCACAGTCTAAGTTAATTGTTGGCAATGGAACTGATGCAGCCGGGTTTACCATTCCAAGTGATTTTTATTTCTCAGGCCTCATTGACTTGTCGGATCAGGCAACGCTCACAGTGCAAAATTCAGCAAATCTGGTACTTGGCGCTTTGCATACTAACAGCACTGTTAATTATGATGGAAGTGGTTCATTAACCATTCTATCAGGAAGTTATGGTAATCTTGCCAATACAAATGATGCCGGGGGAACAAGAACGTTCTCGACCGGGCTCATATCAGTAGCTGGAAGTTTTTCAAAAGGTAGTGCATCATATACCATTCCTGCCGCCGGTACCGTAAACTTTAACGGCTCTTCGCCGCAAATAATTCCGGGATTAACTTATTACAATCTTCAAGTCAACAATGCTGCTGGTGCTTCTATAACAGATTCGGTAGTTATTACATCAGGAGGATTGTTAACGGTTGCATCCGGCAATTTAAGTGTTTATGGGGTTCTTGAAAACAAATCATCCGTAAACCCGGTTGTTACAGGAACACTTACGATTAAAACAAACGGAAGTTACCGGGTAAATGGCGGGCAGTTCCCAACAGCAGTATATGAAAGTAATTCTAATGTGTATGTCATCAGCGGCAGTCCTGCGTTAGTCAGTACTATTGGAGGTAACCTGATCTGGACATCAAATGGCAGCGCTGGTTTTGGCGTTACCCCTGTTACTATTGGCGGTAATTTTACGATGACAGCCGGAACATGGGCACATGGCAATGGCGGGGTTGCCCGTACAGTAATCGTACAAGGAAACATGGATTTATCAGGCGGCTCTTATACCATTGCGAATACTTCAGTAAATACAACAACACAAACCTTAACCGTGTTAGGAAATTTGACGGTCAGCGGGGGCGTATTATATGCCTCCAATAACGGAACAACCGGAACCAATGGAACCATAAATGTCGGAGGGAACCTAGTGCATACCGGCGGGGTCATTGGAAATGGGTCAAATGTAACAACAATCCTTACCGGAAAAATTGTTTTTAATGGCAGTACTCCGCAAACAATTCAAACAACCGGATTTACCAATAATCTTAATGTTGTTATCAATAATTCCACGGGCGTTTCTCTTGCATCGGACGTGACGATTGATGCCGCGCTCAATTTAACGAGTGGTGTTCTTTCTACCGGTTCGCAAAACTTAATACTTAATCCTACTGCCAGTATTGCGGGCACACCCTCTGCATCCGCGATGGTTTATGTAAACGGCAGCGGGCAAATCAGGCGGATTTTTACCACCACCGGAAGTTTTACTTTCCCGGTTGGTGATGCCGGAAACCCGGCGGAGTATGCGCCTGTAACACTTAATGTGTCGGCTGATGCATATAGTTCCGCTTATGTTGCAGTTAAAACAACACGCGAAAAGCATCCGAACAACGGAAGTGTAAGTGACTATCTTAACCGTTATTGGACGGTAAACTCTTCCGGCCTTACTAATCCAATGTACAGTGGTACGTTTACTTATTCTGCAGCCAATGTGCAGGGAAATGAGTCGATTATTTTTGGCGCTCATTACAACAATGCAACATGGGAAAATGTTGGTGCCGTTAGTGTTTCGTCTCACAGTTTTACTACGCCAATCTTCTCCACGCTTGGAGATTTTACCTGTGCCGATGGAGTTGTTGTTCCGGCCTCTCCCGTTATAACAACATCTGCAACAGGCCTTGCCTTTGGCAGGGTAAACAGAACTACAACCTCGGCAGAATTGACATACAGTATTACCGGTTATTACCTTACACCTGCAAGTGGTAATATTACTATTACAGCACCGTCCAATTTTCAAATTTCGACAACTTCCGGTTCAGGGTTTGGTACAAGTATAACACTGCCTTACACGGAAGGTACTCTCGCTGCACAAACAATCTATGTACACTTTGTTGCACCGAATGGCACTTCGGCAACTGTTTGTTCCGGGACGCTTACTAATGCAGGGGGCGGGGCAGTTACACAAAACATTTCCTTGTCGGGTACCAGCATTGTATCGAATGCCGATTTAGGTGTTAACATGGTTATCGCTAAGGATGGCTCGGGTGATTTTACAACTATTCAGGCTGGAATAAACGCGATCCCGGCAAGCCACCCATCTATCAGCCCTTACATCGTTTACATCCGCCCGGGTTTTTATCATGAAAAGGTCACTATTCCATCCACGCTCAGTGACATTGTTGTCATGGGTGAAGACCGGGACTCAACGATACTTGATTATACTGACTATGTTGGAATGAGCGGAACGCCGAATGTGCCGGGCACAAATGCGGTGCAGACTTTACAGGTTAACGCCAGTAATATTACATTCAAAAATATGACTATTCAGGATACCGTATCAATTGAGCGCGCTGTGGCGGTTAATGTTGGCAACTACGCGGATAAGGTGACATTCAGGGATTGTAACATTTATGGGCATCAGGATACATATTATTTGTGGGGAAGTTACAGGGTATATCATAATAATTGTAAAATTACCGGATCTGTTGACTATATTTTTGGCAGTGCAACGGCAGTTTTTGACAGCTGCCAGCTTGTTATTAACCGTAATGGCGGAGTGATTACCGCAGCAAGTACACCTGCAAATTTCAGGTTCGGGCTAGTTTTCAGGAACTGTACAATTTCAACTGATACTATTGGATTTGATGGAGTGCCGGTAAATACGTTCTATTTGGGGCGGCCGTGGAATGACAACCCCAAAACGGTTTTTCTGAACTGTTATGAGCCATCCACCTTGGTACCGGCTGGATGGACACTGATGAATTCCGATCCAACAGCTTCGGTCAATCAGAATACTTTATATGCTGAGTATCTCTGTTACGGACCGGGTTCAGCATATACACAGCGCAGTGTTATCAGTGGGAATCCTAATTATGGCAGGCAATTGTCGCTTGGTGAGTCGGAAGCCTATACGCTTTCTAACATATTCGCGGCCTCGTCTAAAACCGATATCCCGTTCCCGAATGGCGACTGGTTCCCAGCAGGCGGGGCAGATTTGCTCCCTATTGAATTAGTTGCTTTTACCGCCGTTGCGAATAAAACATCAGTAACACTTAATTGGAAAACTGCAACCGAAATCAGTTCCTCGGGTTTTTCAGTTGAAAGAAAAAGTGCTGATGGCAATTCATGGGAAACAATTGCATTTATTCAGGGAGCGGGTAACAGCAACTCTCCTAAGGAATATAGCTATACTGATAAAAAGGTTACCTCCGGTAAATGCAGTTACCACCTAAAAATGATCGACAATGACGGCAGCTTCACGTACAGTCAGATTGTTGCAGTTGAGTTATCGGTTCCATTGGAATTTTCATTGTCGCAGAATTTTCCGAATCCGTTTAACCCGAACACGGTCATCAGTTATACCCTGCCGTCTCAGAGTGCAGTTGTGCTTAAGGTCTTTAATATCACCGGTAATGAAGTTGCAACCATCGTTAATGCAAAGCAGGCAGCGGGTTATTATAACGTGAGCTTTAACGCGCTGAATATTGCCGCCGGAGTGTATTTTTATTCATTGCAGACTACATTCGGTACTTATACTAAAAAAATGATATTGTTAAAATAAAGCAAACATTTCAAAATGACTCTTCATCACGGGAAATGACGCTAGGTTATTTCCCGTGATTTTTTTATATGCGGACAAGCAATAAAATCATTGTATATCAGGTTGTACGGCAACGGATTTTTCATTCCAATGCACTTTTACAGTTTAAGTTTATTGTCTGATGTTGGTAAAGGTAACAGTACATCAACGGAAAAACTGGCGAAATAACCAAGCATTACCTATCCCTGTCACTACGCCATTATTCCTTAATGAGGCAACAATGGCGAATTCAAAAACATCCCGAATGCAATTTGAGTCAAAACTCTTTTAATGTAATGGGGAGTTGCATTTAACGTAATAAACATTGTTTTTCTATATGGGGGATTTAATGAACTAACCGATCGCAAGTGAACCAGAAACCATTCCGTATTTATTTCACCAAAAAAAGTTTGCAATTTTATCTTCAAACTATAAAATTACAAATGAACCCAAATTACATAATAACAGTACATGTTTACTGCAACAAGCAGCAAATTACCTTCAGAGATTAAAACGATAAACCGTTGGTAAGACTTGTTTCGTGCAAAAAAATGCGTAAAAAAATAACGGTTTCTGTCTGTACTTATTTGTTTAATTTTAGTAAGTTAATAAAAAAATTAGGTGCTTTATGAGCGGCAAGGTGAAATCAGGTACCCGTAGTTGTTTTGTCAGTGTACTCCTTTTCCTGCTAACTTGTGTTGCAGTGGTTTATGCATTTGCTAAATAGTCTCAAAACTTTACGCGAATAATGTTCATTAACAGTATTGGGAAAATCCTATTGTCTTGACAATTTATTTTTAATACAATCACTTGGCTAAATACATTGAATTTTGCCCTTATTTTTCATTATTCATTCTCAATCATTCATTGCCACTAAACTATCTATTTTCCGGCAGCATTTAAAGCCCAAATAGTATATTAATCCTGTTTAAACATTTTCTGTTTGCAATTAGCATGTTTCCATTTCAGATTGGCTGTTACAAATTCCTGTGTCTGCCTGTACTGATGTCTTGGAACATTTGGATTGAAAAGTTTTAAATGCGAGTAAGCCTCCGATTTTTGTCTGCCATACAATTATTTTTTCCATCACTCTCCCACTCCCTTTTTATATCCCAACTTTTTCCTCATTTTGGGGTTAATTCTTTAAAAATTTAGGACATACATTTCATGGCCAATGAACCCAATAAAATAATCTATTCGATGATAGGCGTTAGTAAGTACTATAACCAGAAGCCTGTTCTGAAGGATATCTACCTTTCATACTTCTACGGCGCTAAAATCGGTGTGCTTGGTTTAAACGGATCAGGTAAAAGTACCCTGCTGCGCATTCTTGCCGGAGTCGAAAAAGAGTTCAACGGAGAAACGGCCGTATCGCAAGGCTACACGATAGGCTATCTTGAACAGGAACCTAAACTGGATGAATCCAAAACAGTTAAACAGACTGTTGAAGAAGCAGTGCAGGGAACAGTTGATTTAATCAATGAATATAATGCCATCAACGAAAAATTTGCCGAGCCTATGAGCGATGATGAAATGAACGCTCTGCTGGAAAGGCAGGGAGTGGTTCAGGAAAAGCTTGATGCACTTGATGCATGGGACTTGGATGCGCGTTTGGATATGGCTATGGACGCGTTACGCTGCCCGCCGGGAGACACCCCGGTTAAAGTCCTCTCGGGTGGCGAACGCCGCCGCGTGGCGCTCTGCCGCTTATTACTGGTAAAGCCCAGCATCCTTTTACTTGATGAGCCGACAAACCACCTTGACGCGGAAACTGTTTCATGGCTTGAACGCCACTTGCGTGATTATGAAGGTACGGTTATCGCGGTTACACACGACCGGTATTTCCTAGATAACGTTGCTGGCTGGATTCTTGAACTTGACCGTGGCGAAGGCATTCCTTATAAAGGAAACTATTCCTCCTGGTTAGAGCAGAAACAGGCACGGTTACAGCAGGAAGAAAAGAAAGAAACTGAAAAGCAAAAGACTCTGCAGCGAGAACTTGAATGGATTCGTATGGCACCGAAAGCACGGCATGCAAAATCCAAAGCCCGTATTACCGCGTATGAAAGCCTGTTGAATGAACGGTTAGAAGGCAGGGAAAAAGATTTACAGATTTATCTGCCGCCCGGCCCGCGTCTTGGCAACATTGTTATTAATGCTGAAATGGTACAAAAAGCCTATGGCGATAACATTCTTGTTGAGGATATGGATTTTATTCTACCGGCAGGTGCCATCGTGGGAATTATTGGTCCCAACGGCGCGGGAAAAACAACCTTGTTCCGCATGATAACAGGCGAGGAAAAACCTGATAAAGGAAACATTGTTATCGGTGAGACAGTAAAGCTTGCCTATGTCGATCAGGCACGTTCATCATTAGACCACGAGAAAAGCATTTACGAGATGATTTCCGGCGGTCAGGAACTAATCGAGATGGGCAGTAAACAGGTAAATGCCCGTGCCTATGTCGCGCAGTTTAACTTTACCGGTGGCGATCAGCAGAAAAAAACGGGAATGCTCTCCGGTGGTGAGCGAAACCGCGTGCACATGGCTATGATGCTAAAACAGGGCGCGAACGTCATCCTGCTCGATGAACCGACAAACGACTTGGACGTGAACACCATGCGCGCGCTTGAAGAAGCGCTTGAAAACTATGGCGGCTGTGCCCTTATCATCAGCCACGACCGTTGGTTTTTGGATAGGATTGCAACCCACATCCTTGCGTTTGAAGGCGAAAGTAAAGTGGTCTTTTTTGAAGGCAACTATTCAGAATACGAAGAAAAGCGCAAAGAGCGGCTCGGGATTGATGCAAATCAACCGCACCGGATAAAATATAGACATTTGACGCGAGTATAGAATAAAGAAAGCCCGCCTTTTGTGAGGCGGGCTTTTTTATCCAAATTACGCAATAGCGACCCAAGTTTGCTGTAAGTCATTGAACAACAATAAGTTGCGACCTCACCCCTGCCCTTCTCCTTCTAAAGGAGAAGTGGATGCAACTACTTGTTATTGAAGGGGTTACAGGATTTTGAAGACCGCAAAGCGTTATTTGGGCTCAGTGAATTGTTTATCTCTTTTTAGCTCTGTGCAATTTTAGTAAATTAATCCCAAGATGATTTGCAATTAAGGACATATTTGAAGATTTCCAAAACCGAACGGCTGCAGGAACGGGCGAAACGTAAAAGTTATTTTGCTGCCAAACAGGCACTTAAAACCATTCTTCTTCTGCTGATATATTTGTTGTTTTTTTCCTTTGCAGGTAATGGCATTGCTGTACCCGGAACTTCGCTTGTGCTTTCTTTTAAGCCGTATGCTGAATTGTTTACATTTAAAGGCCCCATTGAAAACACCAAAGCGGATGCTTTAATTGCCTCGTATCTGGCTGGTGATAAAAGTGCTGATGGCTCACCAACAAGGGAAAATGTATTTATCAATCCCGTTCATGACGGTGTTTCTCCGCTTGATAATTTTTTTGAGGCACTCACAAGCGATGCACCTCACAGGCTGATTCGTGTGGCTCACTATGGCGACTCGCAGCTTGAAGGTGACCGGATAACCATGCAGATACGGGAACGGCTGCAAAAAGCATTCGGCGGCTCGGGTTATGGTTTTGTGCCCATCTCAGATATTGCAACACCAATTAGTTATGAACGCACGAGCACCGAAAACCTGATAAAATATAATGTGTTCTCACAAAAACTATCTGCTGGAATTCCTTACGGGCTATCAGGTACTGCCTACAAGTTCGTTTATCAAATGAATATGAAAGAGGGAATGACTGCTGATTCATTACGAAGCGATACAGCTACTGTTGCTACAACCCAAAGCGACACGATCAAGCGTTTTTCGGGTGCAAGTGCCTCTTTCAGGTTTACAAGAAACAAATCATTTAATACGGCAAGTCTTTTATTCGGAAGAGTAACCGGTCCAACAGAAATTGCCATTACCGGTGATAACGGGATTGAGTTATTCAAAGGCTCTTTGAATGATAATATTTCATATCAGGAGAATGAGTTAAACCGTTTGGTATTACCGGCTGAAAAGATGCAGCGTAATTGTAAAATAACTTTTGCTGGCGATAATAGCACGGTGTTTTACGGATTGTATTTGGATCCTGACAAAGATGTGCAGGTGGATAACTACAGCATACGGGGTCACTCAGGTAACGGCCTTTTGTTATTAAACGAGCAGTTCAGCCGGCTGCAATTACAATATCTCGATACAAAACTGGTCATCCTGCAATACGGCGGCAACACGGTTCCTTATATCGACAACGTAAAAGAGAAGAAATACATTAAGGATATGTATTCATCGGTTATTATGAAAATCAGAAAAATAATTATGGCAAAGGCGTATGAAGGTGAATACAGGACCTACCCGGGATTAACGATGGTTAGGGATGCTTTACGTGAAACCGCTCTGGAAAATGGCTGTGCATTTTGGGATGTGTTCGAGATGATGGGCGGGGAGAACTCGATACTCAAATGGTCTGAAAAAGGTTTAGCCGCAAAAGACGGGCATTTTAGCATTAGCGGTGAAGAAGTGGTTGCCAGAGAACTGGTAAAACAGATTGAGCGTGAGTACGCTGTGTATAAAAAACGGAAAGGGGATAGCTGATGCCAGCATTTTTTGATGGATTTTACAATGCGTGGTTGAGTAAATCACCCAATCTTCTTATGGCTCCATCAGTGCAGTTTGTACTGCTTGTTACAGGGGTTTACCTGCTGTACGTTCTGTTTTATAAAAGTTCAACGGTAAAACGAAATTTATTGCTGGTTTTTAGTTTATACTTTTATTACCGGCTGGCCGGAACCGGTATTCTTGCACTACTTGTTATTGCAATTGTTGATTACTTATCCGCGCAGAAAATACATGCTTCCCCCACAATTGCCGGTAGGCGTTTTTGGTATGTCCTCTCAATAACCGTCTGCCTCTCTTTGCTCTTTATATCAAAATATCTTCCGGCAATTCCCGGTGCAGACATGTTTTTAACAGTTGGCAGAGCGTACGGATGGGTATCAATAATTGGTATTTCGTATTATGTATTTAAAAGTATCGGATATGTAACTGATTTGTACCGGGGTGTCATAGAAAAACCGGAAGAAAATTTTCCAGTGTATTTGCTGTACTTATCCTTTTTCCCATCAATCGTCGCGGGGCCAATTGCTCGGGCAAGGGAATTCCTGCCGCAACTGCATGAACCGGAAAGTTTTACTCAGGCAAAAGCATCTGAAGGTTTCTGGTTAATTGCTTCGGGCATATTTAAGAAAGTGGTAATAGCCGATTTTATTGCCGTGAATTTTTTGGATAAGGTGTTTGAGTCGCCGCAATACTTTTCCGGCACCGAGGGATTAATAACACTGTTCATAGTACCCATGCAGGTGTTTTACGATTTTTCAGGATACACCGACATTGCATTAGGTGTTGCGCTGCTTTTTGGTTTTACCCTAAAGAATAATTTCAATCAGCCGTTTCGTTCGCTGAGTGTTACCGATTTTTGGCGGCGATGGCATATCACTTTACTGGATTGGTTGTATGATAACGTTTACAATCCGTTAACCTTTTCATTAAGGTCGTTAAGAACGGCCGGAATAATTATAGGAATTATTGTAACTTTCTTCCTTTCAGGGCTTTGGCATGGTGCCTCTGTTGTATTTATTGTTTGGGGACTGCTGCACGCGTGCTGGCTTATTCTTGAGGTGTTAACAAAAAGGCTGCGGGGACCGGTAGCACCGGGAAAAACTTCGTTCGGGCAGAAACTCTGGGCTGCTTTATCGTTTTTGTTTATTGCCGCCACATTTGTCCTCTTCAAAAGTACAACGCTTGATATAGCCCTGCAAATTGGCAGCAAGATTCTGCAAGGCTTCTCACTGAATACCTTCCAAAAATGGATGACCGAGTATGCTGCGGTTGGAATAGTAATAGTATTAGGCTATGTGCTGCACTTTTTGCCCAATGCATGGTACGGCAAAGCCAAAAACTATTTTGCCGGGCGTTCATGGTATATGCAGGCTACGATACTGGCTGTGCTCTTTTACATTATTTATCAGTTTGGCGCTGTATCCGCTAAACCGTTTATTTATCTGGAGTTTTAATATCGGTTATGGCTCATTGTAATTTAATTGGAAAATTTTTCTACAGACTTGGCTTCATATTTATATTTATACTTTATGTTCATCAGGCGTTCGGGTATCAATCCCCGCAATTTACCGATACCACAAATACTTTTATTGACCCGGCATCTGGTTCAACTCATGCAGCCGATACCAATATAGTATCTGGCGATTCACTCGATTATAGCGGGCTGTCCGATTCTCTTGTCGTAGAAGATACTTCCTTTTCTGTTAAAATTATTGATTCGGTTAATGTCATACAGAATCAGGAGGCTCTCAACGTTTTTTTTTCGCTCCTTGCAAGAAACACCGGTACGGTTTCCGTATTTCACTTGGGCGACTCTCATGTTGCCGGGAAAGCATATCCAAGCGCGGTGGCAAAATATTTGCATTCCATGTACGGAAATGGCAAGACCTCTATTATAACACCCAAAGTGCGGGCCCGGAGAAAAGCAAAGAGGAGACGGCATGCTATTGTCAGAAAAGCCAGAGTTAAAAAACAGCCTGCCAAAGCAGTAAAAAAAAGAAGCAGCAGGCCGGTGAAAAAGAAACGGCCGGGTAAGTCCAAATCATTTCTTGACAGTGGTTTTATCTTTTCACAAAGTGTTGCCTTTGCAGGGGTCGGGATTCCCGAAAGTTTTGCTGCAAATAACTTAACCGACTGCCTTCCGGATAGTCAATTCCTCTATATAAAAGATGATTCAACATTTTTTAGTAACCGTGTTCTTAATTACACTGCTTTTGGTGTCAGCGGCAAATCGTATAAATACTTTGCAGAATCAGCGGTGACTCCGAAGAAACTTCAAGAAACCGCCCCAAACCTTGTTATTATCTCACTCGGGATTAATGACCTCTTCGGAAAAAAATATGACGCGGAATACATACAAAACAGTGTTGAACATTTACTTGCCGTTATCCGGCGGGAAGTCCCAAATGCATCTGTCATGTTTGCTCTATCCGGAGATGCTTTTATAAAGAAGAAAAGGAGCAATCCTTTTTTACGGTCTATGAAAGAACAGATGCAACAAATAGCCGTTGCCAACAATTGTGCCTATTGGGATCCTGTTCCCGTGTTTGGCGGTTACGGCTACATGAATGCATGGTACAAACAAAAGCTGTGCATTAAAGATAAGGTGCATCTTACCCGTGCGGGATACACGCTTTTGGCGGCTAAACTGACCGAGGCAATTGGAAAAGCTTTTACGAGTAATGAGTGATGAATGTTGAGTTACGAGTTGAACCGCATTTTTCGCGGCTCAATTCGTATTACTATTATTTGTATCCAAATTGTTAGCAAACAAAAGAATTGTTTTGCATCTGAATGCGGATGGCAGGATAATGAGGCAGTTTAAAAATAGTAATAAAAAAAGGGAAACAGCAGAATGTTACAGGGAGAATCGCGCTGAAACATTGTAAACATTCCCCGGGAAATCTTCTCTGGCTTAGCACATAATTAGCGCACCTTACTTATTAAGCAGCAAAAAAGAATCCGAGAGGAACCCAAGGAGGGAATTTGTAGATAGGTATAAAATTTTGCGTGAACCACATTTTATGCCTTTTGTGAATTTTCACATCGCAACTCACAATCATTTCGCAATAAACACAATTTTACGTAGTTTTCGCATGTGATTTTTTTTATTATTAAAAGGAACGTGTATGATCCCCCCTTCATCCGATCCCCGCTGGAAATCGCTGGTACTTGGACTAAAAACATATCAGTTCAAACTACTGGCTCTTAAAATACTGATGGGTCGCCTTATTGCCTCAACAAAAAAGGATGATTCCGTGGCGAATGTGGCAAAATGTACCCAAGAAGTTCGCGAGTTCTTTCTGAAGAACCAAACAATTGCCCAACATGATATTAACCAAATTTTCAGATAGGCA
This sequence comes from Ignavibacteriales bacterium, assembly GCA_016182615.1. Lineage (GTDB taxonomy): Bacteria > Bacteroidota > Ignavibacteria > Ignavibacteriales > Ignavibacteriaceae > JACPGF01. The sequence goes on along the minus strand of JACPGF010000207.1, from coordinate 19,037 downwards.
AACCATGAAAAAGATGTTAACACTTGAAGAAACTGCTCAGAGGATTAAGACCGGAGAAAAATTGGTTTTAGCCGGAGATGAAGCTTTGCTGTCATCATTACCGGCTGGTAACTGGATTGGCGGAACAATACCATACTTTATGGGTGATGATGGAGGGCTCTTTACGAAACAGTATATACTCGTCGATGAGGTTCACGAAAAGGCTTGTGGTGTTTCATTAAAGTTTTATGATAATGCAACAATTGAAAAAATTGCAGCAGATGAATTTGCAAACGGGTACACGATATTAATAATTCCTGCATTTAGTAAGATACACCTTGCATTTGCCGAGAACTCCCATGCATATCCCGATATTTTTAACAGGCCGCTCGTAGGATGGATTTCCGGGATTGATTTAGCCGATATTGGGAAGGTAACACCAAAAGTGTTCAGCGGGCTGACCGGTGAAAGCTCAGATACCTTGGCAATAGCCATGCATATAGAATTGCCTGAAAACTTGCACCCGGTGGTCGATATTTTAAACCTATTTAAGCAAGGTGATGGCGACACGATTACATTCGAGGAGACCGGTTTCCAATCTGATTTTTGTTTTATTAATGGTCAGAAAACCAGTCTGGCAAAATATATCAGCGAAAAATCTATTGATACAAGAATGCCGCTTGTTGCTGACTTTTATGGCGCGATGATTAACACCAGCTTTCAGCTTGTTGATGAAACAAATGATAAAGTGCTGTTTTACGCCCCGGTATTTAAAGGTATTGAGTACAAAATAGCCGCCCCGGTAAACGATTATATGCAAGAGTTTACAAAAGAATTAAACACATTGCAGATACAGCCTGTTTTTTCATGTAATTGCATTCTCAATTATTTGTATGGTGAACTGGAAGGCAAAAAAACCGGCCATATCACCGGTCCCATGACATTCGGGGAAATCGCCTATCAATTACTGAATCAGACTCTGGTATATTTAACGGTCGAGGAAGATTAATTGCTGCAGGCGGGTGCCTCAATAAAAAAATCACTCTTAACTAAATATAGTCGAATGATTTTGCTGCAGCCTTTTCTTCTTACATGCATTCAATTCCCCGGTTTACCCCATGCTTACCAAGGTGGCATGGGGTAAAACCGGGTGTAATTTAAAACAACTTCATATATCTGCGCTTAAAACCACTCATCACTCAACGTTCAGCACTCATATCTCACTACGGTTTCCCTATCATCGAAAGCGCGATTCTTTTTCTCGCGGCATCAACCGAGATAATAGTTACATCGATAACGTCGCCAACCTGCAAAACATCCTGCGGGTTTTTAACAAATTTGGTGGCAAGGTGCGAGATATGAATTAGGCCGTCCTGTTTAACTCCGATGTCAACAAAAGCACCAAAGTCAACCACATTTCGAACCGTACCTTTCAAACGCATGCCTTCTTTCAAGTCAGCCATAGAGAGCACATCCGAACGGAGGATTGGCGGGGGTACATCTTCGCGGGGGTCACGCCCCGGCCGTTTCAGGTTTTCGATAATGTCTTTTAACGTTGGTTCACCTAATCCCACTTCAGAGGCAACTTTCTTGAATCCTTTTTTCTCGACGAAGAAATCGATTAACCCGATTGACTCTTTAATTTGCGAAGAGTTAAAGTTAAACATCGAGAGCAGCTTGTCTGTTGCGCTGTACGATTCGGGATGGATAAAAGTATTGTCAAGCGGATTTTTGCCGTTACGGATTTTAAGGAACCCCGCGGCTTGCTCGAAAGTCTTTTCCCCGATTCCGGCAACTTCAAGAATTTGCTCACGCTCCTGGAAAGGGCCTTTCTTTTCGCGGTGCTTCACAATGTTTCCGGCAAGCTTTTTGTTTAGTCCGGATACGTATGCAAGCAATGATTCGGAAGCCGTGTTCACGTCCACGCCAACATGGTTAACGCAGCTTACCACAACATCATCGAGTTTTTTCGCGAGCAGTTTCTGGTTTACATCGTGCTGGTACATGCCAACGCCGATTGATTTCGGGTCAATCTTCACCAGTTCAGCTAGGGGGTCAAGCAGGCGACGGGCAATGGAAATATTGCCGCGCAGGCTTGCTTCCAAATCGGGGAATTCTTTCTTTGCCGTCTCCGAAGCCGAATAGACAGATGCCCCCGCCTCGTTAACAATAACATATTTGGTATTTAATTTGTGGTCTTTAATCAGTTCGGCAACAAGCTGCTCTGTTTCGCGGCTTGCGGTACCGTTACCGATTGCAATAACATCAACATTGTATTTTTTAACAAGCCGGTTCAGCAGTTCTTTAGCTTCAGTTGCCTTGTTCTTAGGCTGATGCGGGTAGATGGTAGTTCCTTCAAGATACTTTCCGGTCTGGTCGATGATTGCAACTTTGCAGCCCGAAATATATCCCGGATCAATACCAAGAATCATCTTGTCGTTAAACGGCCGCTGCAAAAGAAGCTGCCTGAGGTTAACGGCAAAATTTTCTATGGCGTGCAGTTCGGCAAGTTCGGTTATCGTGTTGCGGACTTCCTTTTCAACACTCGGGAAAATAAGCCGCTTGTAGGAATCTTCGATTACTTCTGAGTGGAGCGCCTCGAATGCCGTGGGTACGCTGCCGAGGAAATTATTCCTGATACCGCCAAGCATTGCTGTTTCATCGTGCACAAGGCTTACCTTGAGAAATTTTTCTTCTTCTGCGCGGTTAATGGCAAGTATTTGATACGGTTTCAACTTCATGATGTCAATTTGGAAATCGTAGTATATCTTGTAAACGTCTTTCTTGTCTTTGTCTTTCAGCTTTTCATTGGTGGTGTCTTTAAAACTGTCATCTTCACGTTTCAAAGATTTAACCGTTGAATCGTTCTGCAGAGATTCCCTGACAAATTTCCGGACTTCCGCTTTTTCGCTCACCATCTCGGCAAGAATGTCCTTTGCTCCTTGGATAGCTTCTTCGGCTGAATTAACGCCAAGCTCGGGATTAATAAATCCGGCGGCGAATTCCATGATGTCGCCATCGAAGAGCGGGTTATCCAGAATGAACAGGGAGAGCGGTTCAAGCCCTTTTGCCTTGGCAACGGTTCCGCGGGTTTTTCTTTTAGGTTTATACGGAAGGTACAAATCTTCAAGCTCCTGCAGGCGTGTGCAGGCATCAATTTTGTGCTGCAGTTCATCGGTCAGTTTACCCTGCTCCGTGATGCTTTTCAGGATTGATTCACGTCTTTCCGTTAAGAGTGTCAGGTATTGTAACCTGTCTTCGATTTCGCGCAATTTGTCTTCGTCCAGTCCACCGGTGTTTTCTTTACGGTAACGGACAATAAATGGTATGGTAGAACCTTCTGCAAGCATTTGTATAACTGCATCGACTTGCTGAAGTTGAATTTTTAATTCGCCGGCGATAACTTGAGGAATGTGCATTCCGGGGGCAACCTTTCAAAAAAAATATAAAATGACTGCCCTAATTTCACCCGAAACAAATTAAATAACAATTTGGAAAATTAGAATTTTTGTTTTAGGGGTACTTTTACTGTTTTAAGCTAACGCGGGCTGAGTTTTTGTTTAGCCCTTACCAATGGGTGTTCTAAAAAAACGTAAATATTAAGCTCATTTCAATGCTAATTTCCATGACCTAACCTCAGACTTTAGTCTGAGGAAACACACCCCATCAAACCGCAGGCTTTCCCCAAAGGGGTGGATGCCAAGCCATTGGAAATTTATTTGCATAATTAAAGTAGAATGTAATGGCTAAAGCCTGCGGTTTTTTGCTATTTAAACCTCAGACTAAAGTCTGAGGTTAGGTGATAGGAATTTCGTTTTACTACTTCAGTTGTTAATTTTTGTGAAGCAACTAAATTCGATATTATTTGCATAAGCCAAGTAGGTACAAAAAAAACTTGCACAATTGAAAAAAATCCTTTGGGAAATTGGGAAATTGGGAAATTGGAGTTATTTTATACTTGAAAATTTAAATAATTAGATTCATGTGAATCTACAAAAAAGTGCAACAGTGGTAATTTACAACTTTTTTATTTTTCCGGGTAACCATAACGGTGCCGGGAATATACAAAAGGACTATTGAATAACAGGTTTTTTTAATGTAAGTTGGTGGTTTGTTGTGGTCAGGGAACTACTTCTAAAAATATTCCGGGCAGATTCGATACACGGTATTCTGCCTCTAAAAACTTTCTTCTCCATGAAGATATTACATCGCTATGTAATAGCGGCTGTATATCTGCATTTTGTTTTCCATCCCAAAATTTTTACGTAATTATACTGTATTCGCTATACAGCCACGCCACCGGTAGAAGCCCGGTTTAAGTGGCCTGTACTAGAGCGAGATGTTTTCTGTTGATAAATTTGAATAACAAAGTACAAATGGAATTAAACCAATGAAAAGAAAAATAGTTGTAATCGTATTGCTTGCATCGTGTATAGCAACATTTTCACAAACAATTCCCCGTGCGCGCGAGGAATGGAGCAAGCCAAAACGTATTTGGAGCATATTTGCCGCGGGCGGCGGTACCATGCCAACTCTGAGCGGAGATGAAAAGACCATGTACTATCAGAACTCCTACGTGTATGGCAAAATATGCCGGGTTGAAAAAACAGATACCGGGTGGGGCACCCCGCAACTGATTACTCCCCGTGTCAACTCGCAGAGCGAAAAAGGCCGGCCTATAGTAGCTCCGGATGGTAAGACTTTTTATTTTTCATCAGGTAATGCACTGATGCGATGTTACTGGGACAGCACGGAGAACGACTGGGGGCAGCCTGCACCACTGATGGAAAACGGGCTGGGATACCCCACAGGCGGCCCCTGGGACGTGTGCAATTTTTTGAACGACACGACAATGATAGTGCTTGACTGGTGGGATGCCAGAATAACAAGTGTTGACAAAAGCACTGGACAATGGCGCAAACCGAGAGCTTTTCCCGGCCCGGTGGGCCTTTTCTGGACTTCAGGTTTGTTTGTTCCAACCGATACCATGAAAGCGTATGAAGGCGGTAATTATAATGTTTTTACAAATTATGATATGTATGTATCTTTTTACAGTCTTGAAGTGAAACACTATACGCTGCCATACCGTTTAAATCTGAGTTATATGAGCGATTCATTGAAAGCAACCGGAGAATATTACGGCAACAACGAAGAAGCATTGTATCTGACGAAAGACGGTAAAACAATGTATTTTGGCGCTAACTATCACGGGAAACTGACAATTTACGAGAGCCACATGCTTATCAATGACCAAGGCGACACATTGCTGCCAAGTGGTGAAACTGGCATACGGCAGCCAATGCCGGGGAAAACAATGGTGCTGTTTTCAGCGTATCCAAACCCGTTTAACCCGTCAACAAATATCCGGTATGTAATTAGTGAAAGATGTACCGTGGTTTTGCGGGTGTATGACATGCTGGGAAAAGAAGTTGCGACACTCTACAACGGAGAAAAACCGGCTGGTGCCCATGAGGCCGTTTTTGATGCCTCAAACCTGCCGACGGGGGTTTATCTGGTAAGATTAAAAACCAACCGGGCGGAACAAACTTTAAAAGTAAGCATGATAAAATAACAAAAAAACCCGCGCAGTATGTTCAGATACCACGCGGGCGGAATGCAGGTATGCAAAAATACCATGGCGGTACAAATTAAACATGCCTGTATTCCAAAATATAAATAAACCTACATATCACAAATTATTTTGGAGTAGTATGAAAAAGCTCTTTTGTTTCATCGTGTTTTTACTTGCACTTTCAGGAAGGTTTTTAGCACAAACCCCGCCGGTGGAAAGTAATACCTATTTTAACCTGCAATGCGGGTTCAATCCTGACAGCACTCTATTGGCAGGCTCAAACCTGCGCCCAAATTTCACAGGAAATGATACGGTGAATCTTTGCGTTGTTTTAGCAGTTTCTGAAGGATTTAGCCCGATTGTGCCCTATATCGCATATTATCAGAAATTATATTCAGAAATAAAAGACTATTATGAAAAATGCTCATTCGGCAAATTTCATATTGAGCTTAATATAATTACGAAAAACATTGATATTGCAAATGGTACCGTTGAGGTATTCTCATTGGTAGGCAGTAACGAGTGGCCGATTGTTTCCGCCACTGATTTGCAAATAAGAACCGTTTTGGACAGCGCTGATAAACGTTTTGATTTCAATTTGGCAGACAGGGATAAGGACGGTATTGTTGACCATCTTTGCTTTTGTGTTATCCGGCAAGCCGGGGATGGCTTAAACGGGGTGCCTTCTTTATTTGATGCCGGGGACTATACTACCAAAGATTTCAAACAGGGCAGCAGTACGGAGTATTTAAAGATTTCGGATGGAAATTACAATAATCTGCGCTGTTCCGTCAATGATGGTATTCTAAAAATGGAGCAAATACTTTTTCATGAACTGACACACTCGTTGTTTTTATTCCCGGATGTTGATCACGGAATGGGTGATAATACCTGGTACGCGATGGGTAGTTTTGACGGCAGTTTTGGTGTATTCAAGGGAGTTACCAGCATGTACAACCCGTTATTCAGAAATGAACTCGGCTGGTTAAGTTATACGCCAATTTCAGAGCCGGGAAGCTATAACCTAAAGAATTGCGAAACCGATATCAACCATCCGTTTTACGTAGTAGAGAACCCCGCGGTAAACCATTCTTACACGAACCGGTTTATAATAAGTTACTATGATTCAAGTTGTAATCAGAGCATTTGGACAAAAAACTTGCCCATCCCGGAAAACCCCGCGAACCTTGAAGATAAACGTGGGATGCTTATTTGGAGATGGATTGACAATGGAGGGCAACTCAATTTTGGAAGTTTTGGGAGTAAATTCACTGCGCCCATAGCAATTGAATCAGCACACGGCAAATGGGAGTGGCAAAATGAAAGTGATTGGCCGAAAGGTCAAAAATTCCGTAGATTCGTGAACAATGAGCCTATCCCTAATATTAGTTCGGGATTAGACAGTTTAGGGTTGGCTGGAACCTATACTTGGTGGGAAAACATTCCCAACATTGGTTGGGTTGTAAAGGGAGTTTACCCTGACTACCGCAAAGGAAGCCATTCTTGTATGTTCTCACCATTTCAGCCAAAAGATTTTAATCCTCTTTCTAACCCATCGTCTAACTTCCCGGGCAGCGATGCCCGTGCATCGAAGGCCTTTGCGAGTGATATTGCATTAAAGAATATGCGGGTTGTTAACGGTGAAACCTTTATTGATTACAAATTTGGTAACGAAGCCTATTTTATTGAAAGGAGCACGGAGTTCAAAGCCCCTGAACTATTTATCGATCATAATGTGACGATTAAAAATAATGCAACGGTTAAAATTTTCCCGGGCACTAAAATATATTTACGTAATAACTCTACTTTAAGGATTGAGCCGGGAAGTTCATTAATTGCCGATGGAGTAATATTTGAAATGGGCGGTGGTTCAACAGGTGGTATTGTTGGCAGCGGTGCAACAGTTTCCTTGAACAACTGCACGGTAAATGGCGGCAATTGCGCTCTTACTATTGATGCACCGGTGAGCTTAACCGTCAAGGGGACAACAATTCAAAATGTGGTGTATGGAATACTTGTAAGTAATTTTGATGGTGCACCGGTTTACATTGATGGAAATAACATCAATTCGGCTTCGGTTGGTGTTCTGCTTGTTAGTGGCAGCAGTGCAAGTATAACCCGTAATACAATAAATAGCAGGTACGGGGTGCAAAGCCTTTTAATTCCTGAGCTCAATTTGTTCAGCAATACTATTCAGAATAACGGAAATCAGGATGGATGGGGAGTTTTGAATTATTACAGTAGTGGAACTATTTATGGTAACACAATTAGTAGTTTTGCACAAGGTATTAATATGTCCAGTGGTAACTTTTTATTGGGTAAAAACAATATCCGCGAGAACATACAGTATGGTGTACTCTTAAGGAATCAGGCACTGGCAGCATTTAACAATAAAATGGATAGTGAGAGTTCAGGTGAGGTAGCGGGTCTTGGCGGATGCAACATAATTGCGGAAAATGGCATTGCCCATTATTCTACCGGATTTTCAAACGCTGAAATTCATTTTGATCATGCTAGGGCAACTTTTAACTATCCAAAATTGTCAGGTTTTAATAGTATAATGGATGACCGTGCAGGAGTACCCTTTAATACATCCTGTTTACTCAGCGGGGCATTATCGTCAACAAATAGTTTGGATATGAAGAGAACATACTGGGGCGCAACTACCGAATACGATCCTCTCAGCACGCGTTTCACTGTGCCGGTTGTTTATAGTCCGGTACTGAATCATGACCCTTCAAATATGGAGTGTGCAAATTCATCCGAGAATTATGTTATTTTAAACGATGTGCATGGAAATTTTTTAGATAACATTTACAAGCGCCCGATTGTACAAATTACTTTATCTGCTGTAGAAGAACTTTACGCGGCAGCAAAGGCAAAACTTGACGAGCACGATCTTGAAGCTGCGGCTTTATTATATACAACTATAATAGAAAACTACGGGAGGGACGAAGTTGCTATTGATGCGTATTATTCATTATTAAACCTTCTGAACATAACCGATGCAGCTCCGATACAATGGGAGGAATTTGCCGAAGCCTGTTCCACGAACATTTATCAGAACCCTGACCCGGATATGGTACGCTTTCTATCAAACCTCGAAAACAACAGGCTCCTGCTTCTCGGGTTTTTTGGTGAGGCCTCTGCCCGTTTGGACTCTATTGCACAGGCAAACCCTGATACGTATGAAGGCGAAAACGCCGCGAATGAAAAACTAATCGTGGATGCACTTCTGACTTTAATAAATTCGCAAATTGGCGGCGGTCTTGGCAAAGCAGGAAATAATGATTTAACAGCATTTCAAAACACTCTGGGTTCGGTATTTTCATCAGCCTATGGAACAGTAACGCCACCTGCTGTAAAGCTAAAGGAAATTCCAAGTGCTTATAAACTTTCGAATAATTACCCGAATCCGTTCAATCCCTCAACAAGGATCAACTATGACCTGCCGAAGTCCGGCTATATAACCATTAAGTTGTATGATATTTTGGGAAAAGAAATCGCGACTTTGGTTGATGAAGAAAAGCAGGCTGGCAGTTATATTCTGGATTTTAATGCCTCTCATCTCGCATCGGGTACTTATTTCTACCGGATTAAAGTGAATGACTTTACAACAGTACGTAAAATGGTTTTAATAAGATAAATTTGTTTTAGTAAAATAGGAAAGGGAGGGCGCTCAGCCCTCCTTTTGTTTTTTAAAAGTGCTAAGTGGAACCCCGTAATTAAAGATTTTGTAAAAATGCTTAAATACAGGGCTTAGCATGTTATGTCTTACCCCATACATGCCCCCCGCCCCAAACTCCGGTTTAACCCAATTTTTTTCCAAGGGATGGATTTTTATGCAAATTTATCGGTAATATTTTTGCATTTTTAAAGGTTAATTAAATCGTTAGAAAACCTTAACTGGATACACGGTAAAAAAGCCGGAAAAACACAGCCATGAACAAACAGATTTTGTTATTTTTATTCATACTCAGCACCTTGCTACTGCCACAGGGTAAAAACGAGCAATATGAACAGGCCTTGTACGACTATTCACGCGGGGCATTCAGCGCGGCTTACCCTAAATTTAAAAACTTTACGCGCTTGTATGAAAGCAATAATCCATTAGCCGCCTCGGCACAGTATTATGCCGCTGACTGCCTTTACCGTATCGGGGATAATTCGGGAGCAGTATTTGAATTTGAAAAAGTTGTCAAGTTTCATCAGCTCTCCAATTTCCGGGAGGAATCGCTCTACAAACTGGGGCTGCTGTATTTTAATCTGGCGCAATATGAAAAATGCCGCAGCCGCCTTGCCATATTAATTGACACCTACCCTGAAAACGAGCATTACGGTGCCGCGCTTTACTGGCTGGGTGAGGCATTTACCGTTGAGCAGAAGTATGATGAGGCAAGGGCATTTTTTGAACAGGCAATACAGAATAAAAGGAATAATAAATTTTTAGATTATTCAATTTACACGCTTGCTTCGATTTATGAAAAAACCGGCGACTATAAAAAAGCTGTTGAGTTTTACGATTTACTCCTCTCATACTACAAAAGCAGCTCGCTTGTATCCTCCGCTCAAATACGCATTGGTTATTGCTATTTTAAAATGAAAGAATACGAGAGCTCGATAATAGAGCTTTCAAACCCGGTTATTCAATCGTTGCCCGAAGCGAAACAGGCCGAAGCATTGTATATGCTCGGCAATTCATTATTCAGGGTTGGCGACTATGATAAAGCCCGCGGCACCCTGCAGGAATTGATAAAACGTTTCCCGGAGAATACATACCTACGGGAAATAAACTACACGCTCGCGTGGTGCAATTTTCAGCAGAAAAAGTATGCCGATTCATACAAGGTATTTCATCAACTCTCCGATGGAGCCGATTCCATTGCCCGTCTTTCGCTCTATTGGAAAGCTGAGAGCCAAAGATACCTGGGGAATGATAACGATGCTTTAAAAATGTATCAGGAGTTTATTAAAAGGTATCCTTCTTCACCGATGGCACAGGGCGTGCAGTATCAGGTTGGCGTTATCTATTACAATAACAAGATGTATGAAAAGGCCGGTAATTTTCTTTCGAGCGCTTCTTCATCGCAAGATACTGATGTGAAAACCCGCTCGCTGATATTGCTTGGTGAGATAGAATTAAACCGGAACAAGTACACCGCTTCGCTGAAATACTTAAGCATGGCAAAAACTATTCCCGGCCTGAGTGAAGAACTTGCCAACCGCGTATTGCTCGGTCTTGGCGCGGCTAGCTTCTATACTAATAAATATGATGATGCAATCAAACATTTAAGTTCACTCGACCAGAAATTCCCGAACTTCGAAAATGATAAAGTGCAGTTTTATCTTGGCGAGTGCCGTTTCCAGAAAGATGAATTTACCGATGCATTAACAAATTACAAAAAAGTTAACCCGAATCATCCCGAACTGGGTGCTTCGGCATTGTATGGCGTAGCGTACTGTTACTATAACCTGAAAGATTATGATAACGCGGGATACTCGTTTAACGATTTATTGAAAAAATATCCGAATGATTCACGCGCGGTCGATTCACGGATGCGTCTGGCCGATACATACCTCGCGGCAAAACGTTACGCGGATGCTTCGAAGATGTATAACGAAATTCTTCACCTGAAGGCTCAGGTTGGCAATAAGGACTATCTCACCTATCAGTATGGTTTAACATTATTCAAGGCGGGTAAAGTTCAGCAGGCACTTTCGGAGTTTAATAAAATGCTGTCACAGTTTCCGCGCTCACCCTATACAGAAAATTCTCTGTACATGATGGGCTGGATACGTTTTCAGCAGGGCAAGCAGCAGGAAGCAATTAATTCGTATTTATATTTGGCATCGTATGCCCCCAAGTCTAAACTTATACCTTTGGCATATTATTCAATCGGCGATGCATATTACAACATGGGGTCGTACGATTCATCAATAATGTATTATAACAGGGTGGTTAAAAACTATCCCGGCTCCACCTACATTTTTGACGCGGTAAATGGTATGCAGTTATGTTATATTGCCAAGGGAGAAGTTGAGCAGGCTTCGGCATTGATTGATGAGTTTACCAACAGCAGCAAAGCGGGGTATGCCGACCAGTTATTTTATAAAAAAGGTGAGATGTACTTCAATCAGGGTAATTACGTTGCAGCGATCGAGAGCTATCACGATTTTATTAAACGGTACCCGAAAAGTAAACTCGCCAGCAAGGCATATTACGGTATAGCAAAAAGTTCGCAGCTTGGCGGTGATAACGCCGGTGCAAAGGAATATTTCCGCACCGTGTTCGACAGGTATCCCGGCAGCGAGGAGGCAGTTTCTGCTGTAGTTGAAGCGGGAAAGATTTATTCGGCGGAAGGCAACTACAATGGCGCCATAGCTTTGTATGATGAAGCAATAAAAAAGATACAAAAAGAGCAGGCGCGCGCCGAGTTTTTGTACAACAAGGGCATGAACCTGAACAGCAAAGGCGATCCGGCTTCGGCCTACGACGTGTTTGATGAAGTTGTTATTTATTATGACGGAACCGTATTTGCCGATAAAGCCCGTTTGGAGCTTGGCCTTATTGAATTGAAAGCAAAGCGGTTTACTAATGCCTCGAAGTATCTTACTGCACTGCACAGTAAACGGACAGATGATTTAGGCGCGGCAGCACAGTTCTATGCCGGGCAGATGCTTATCGACCAAGGCAAGCATAGCGAGGCAGTTACGGCATTTGTACGCATACTTAACTCGTACCCTAATTACGAGGAATGGGTAACCCGGTCTTACTTGAAACTTGCCGGGTGTTACGAGTCGATGAAAGATAAAAAGAAGGCAAAGGAGATGTACAAGCTTGTGCTTGATAAACATAAGGATGATATATATGGCAAAGAAGCTCAACAAAAACTGAAGAGGTTAAAATGAAAAGAATTCTGATTTTCGGTTTTACTGTTTTGATGGGCTGCTCTGTTTTTGCACAGGAAGCCACCGGTACGCAGGGGGTTGAATTGCCGAGCTTTGTTATTACCGGTGAGGAGAAGTATGAATTACCGCCTGCTGAAAAGGCGGATGCACCATTTGTTCCGATTGTATCTGAAGAATTTCTGAAACCGGTCTTTTCACCCGAATTTTTACAAACTTCACTGCAAAGTGACCCGCTTAAGAAAGAGTTCAGGCAGCAGGATACCATTGTTATGTACAGCAGCAAGCTTGAAGCTGAAATTGGCAACATGTATATCCCGCGTTTTAATTATACCACCCTGTATCCTTTGGGTACGGTTACTTTGCTTGGCGGTGTGAGCGGTTTTAACCAAAAAGCGTACGACCCTTACACGGGCAGGTATTCGGTCAATCCCAATTTGGGATTACGTTATAAAGTTGTTGAGGATGGCGCATTTTTTAATGATAATGAGATTCAACTGCAGGCCGGATACGATTTTACCGGGTACAAACTGTTTGCGCTTGCAACACCGGCAGAGCGGAAAATAGGTAATCTGTATGGCAGTGGTACCTTGGCCAGCAGTAAAAGTAATTTTTGGCAATACAATATAAATGCCTATGCCGCCTCTTTGCAATTAAACGGCGAAGACACCAGGGAAACGCAATTTAAGTTTGATATCAGCGCTGGATTCGCTGGCAGAAATTTTGAATTTAACCCGACAACGCATTATATCGGTGCCAATTTTACCCGGAACGGCAGCGGGAAACATGTGCGGTTCCTGCTTGTTGAAGCACCGGCACAAATTAAAATATCCGATGTGTTTAATCTTGTCGCGGGTCTTAATTTTACGTACTGTGATACAATAACAGCATTGCAGCCGGTTGCAAGTCTATCATTTAAAATGCGGAAAGGTTTCACCTTTTTCGCTTCTTACAATCCCGGTTATCATGTAATTACATTTGCCGATGCGCTTGCAAGAAATAATTATATGGAAAGTTCGGGATTTACTCATATTTATTATCCCGAAAGTGATAAAATAACCGCCGGATTAAGTTTGGAGTACGAGCGCTTTTTTGATATTATGTTCAGTTTTTCACGGTTTTCTTCCCGCAGATATCCGTATTTTGAAATTGACAATCAGTCGAAATATACCATGAAGACTGCTGATATTAGTGCCATCAGGACAGACCTTGACGTAAGAGTATATCCATCGTCAGCCGGATATTTTTACTCTTCGGTGCAGTTTCAGGCAATAACGGATACCGGCGATAACTATGTACCGTTTGAGCCGGTAATAAAAAGCGAAACGGCTTACGGATACACACTGAGCAGCGGCATTAATATGAAAGCAGGAGTAAACCTTTTGGGAGGTATGAAAGCAGATTTTGCGAACAATGAATCGATGCAATATTATTCTTCTATATTTTTAGAAGCCGGGTATTCATTCTCGCAGGGTTTTTTAATAACTTTCAGAGTTAATAATTTATTAAACCGTAAAAACTATATATGGAAACAATACCGCGAAATGCCTTTTGACGCAACAGCAGGAATTGCCTTGCAATGGTAAGCCCGCGGAGAGAAAAACACAAAAAATGAACAGAGCAGAAATAATACAGACATTGGCAATACGGGCGGGTATGCCGCAGCTTGAAGCCGGAAAATTTATGGAAGTTTTCCTGCGTAAGCTTGCTGCATTGCTTGTGCATGGTGATGCATTCTTTTTGCAGTCATTTGGTTCGTTTGAAGTTGTTAAGCCGGAGAATGTACCCGCTTCCGGTGAGGATTCTGTTATTATTTACCGCCCCGACGGTGCCTATGACAACGATGAACAGCTTGTTTTCCGTGTTCCCGTATCTTCCTCCGAAACAATTAACCCGCTTGATTTATATTTTTCTATGGGTGTTAATAAACCCCTCATACCTTTAAAAGGGCAAAAGTTTGTACAGGATGAACTGCCGACCTCACCGCTTGAGCTAAGAAAGTTTGCTGAATACAAGGCTGACACCATACTTGGGAAAGGTGAAATCCGCAGGAATGCATTCGGAACCGAGTATGACTCGATTAAAAAGCGGTATAACCAGCCGGTGAGCGGAATAGACCTGACTCTGCAAGGCGAAAAGCAGTCCAACTGGGAGTTTGGTGATGATTGGAAGAAAGAATACGAAGTTGAAACGCTGTTAACCGGCGGTTCTAATGAAATTACTGACGAATTCCCATTGGAATCCGCAATTAAACAGGAAAATACCGGATGGGATTTCGGGGGTGATGATGACGAAACACCTTCGGGAAGAGATACTGCCGACTATGAAATTCCATTACAGGGCTTAGGCGGCCGCAGTCCGTTTCCACCGGATGCTGCAAGAACCCGTGAGCTTGAAATTGATATGTCTGAATTTGCTGATGAAGAAGAAGAAGAGGGGGAGGATAACATCGAGCAGGAAGCAGCAGATTTTGACTCGCTCTTCAAAAAATCGCTTGCAGAAAACATGTTGATGGCAAAACCCGTTGAAGAAACTGATGATATCTTTAGCAGGGTTCGGTCAACAAGAGAAATACCTGATATTCCCGGAGAAGATGAAACATCCACCCCGTACGACAGTGCGAAGTTTAAGAGCATGATAATTGACCTGAAACGAGAGGATGATAATAATGACAGTTTCCAGGCCATTGGTATCCGTGATACCATCGAGCGCGGGCCGGTCAAGAAGGAATCGGGCGCGGGAAAGTGGTATGTTTTAGCCTTTATTCTGGTTACTATCATTGGTTCGCTTGTCTATCTGAAACTATATGGAATACCGCTTTGGGCAGGAAAGTACATAAGCGCAAAGGTTGATGTGGTAATAACAAAACGTGTACCTGTTGTCATCGAGCGGGATTACGCTTTCCCCGTAACTTTTCCGTACAAGAGTATGGCCGCGAAGCCGTTACAACAGCCGGTCGGAGAGCCTTCCGCGTTACCTCCAGCAACCCTAAAAGATGAGAAGGCAGCGGAAGAGGCTATGGACAGGGAACTGCAGAAAATAGAAGAAGCAAAAAACAAGGCGGCACAAGAAAAGAAGGGAAAAGAAGTACCACAGAAAACACAGCCGGTACAAAATGAGAAAATTGGTGAGGATGCATCAAGACAGGTGCAAAAATATATTTTTACCGATGGCAGTTCATTCTATGTGCAGGTGATGTCCGTTAAAAACAAAGAAGTGGCAGATGCTGAAGTAGAGCAGCTTGGCCGCAGAGGCTTTAAAGCTTTTGCAATTGCAGCAGTTCTACCGGGAAAAGGTACATGGTACAGGGTTCGGGTTGGAAGCTTTTCATCATCCGAAGAAGCCGCCCGGGTGGCTTTGAAATTGAATTTACGGTAGGAGTATAAAAAAAATTTGAAACAGCAGCAACGACCGGTTAATTATTTGTTTTCAGTGGCACTGCATCTCTTTTTTTTCGCAGCCTTTATTTTTATGCCCCAAAAACCGGAAGAACTTCAACAGGAAGAATTAGTTGAAGTGGGTTTCGGTATTGGTTCAGGCTCTGGTTTTGGAGGTGGCATGGGCATGGATATGCAGGAACCGGGCGGGTCACCGGTTGAAGAGGATAAGACTTCTGAAGAAAAGACTACCGAAAAATCGGCAAAGACTGAAACTGCCGGGGACAACGAAGAGACTATTGCCAGTAAGGCAAAAACCACGGCAAAATCCGAATCAAAAGGCGGGGATGGCACAGGTACAGGCACAGGAATTGGCGCTGGTTCGGGAAGCGGTTTTGGTTACGATATTGACTGGGGCGGCGGTGGAAGAAGAAGAATATACAGCTACAATGTCCCTGAATATCCTTCGGGCGCTAATAAAGAACTCGACATCAAGATTCGTTTTACTATTTTACCCGATGGCTCGGTCGGAAAAATATTTCTCCTTGCCAAGGGTGATACGCGCTTAGAAAACTCTGCAATAAGTTCACTAAGGCAGTGGCGTTTTGAGCCATTACGTTCGCAGCAGCAACAGATTGAACAAACGGCAGTTATTGTTTTCCCGTTCCGTTTACAGTAGCAAACAAATCGTTATAGTACATTTTATAAAAGAAATATTCTCCAATAGAGAGAATTGTTAAAGAAAAACTGTCCCTATCGTAATAGATGCCAAGGCCTTCCTGAGCCATAATATATTTGGCTATCATCGCGCTGATACTCCAGCCCACGCCGAACAAAATAAAGATAAGGCCTATATTCAATAATCCAGATGTTAAATTCTCATCCTGCCATTTTTTTGTATAAACAATGAGGCCGAAAATAAAATGTGCAAATAAAAAACTCGCGTTAATCATTGTTTGTCTTCGCTTTTTTCGATATTACGTTTATTAAGATAAGAGCTGCCAATCAGTCCCCCGATAAGGCCAAACAGGGCATCGGTAAAAAGATTACTGAAAAACATTACTGCCGTGTAGGTAAACGAAAAACCGGTTACCCGGATTTTATTTGCCATCTGCCTGAATAATTTAATGCTTTCGTCAATCGATATAGGGATTTTTAATTCCCTTAATGCTTTTTCCATCTCCGGCAAGGCCATCACAAAGTCATTACTCTTTAGTAGAAAGGTCATCAGCGTTTCTAAAACTGAACCAAACATTCCGGCAAACAAACCCGTGATAAGACCCCAGAAAGCGCCTTTGGACATGCTGATAACAGAAACTCCATGTAAGCGCTGCTCAAAATACAGAGATAACCCGGCAGCGAACGGTACAATAAGACAGCAGGAAAAACTCTTCAAGCCGGGTAAAGTCATTAATACAGCCGCACCAAACCCGCAGACAAGTGCCGGTGAATATTTTTGATTCATTACAACTATCCTGTTCTTTCTAAAGACAAACCGAAAAATACGGAAATAATTCCGCCTGTAACAATTCCCGTTAAAAATGCTATGCTTTTTTGATACGGGTACAACCCGGTATTATAGCAGATCACATCAATCAGTATAGGCAAACCGGAAAGCAACAGCCATTTTGAGCGGAGATTGATTCTTGTTATTCCCGGCACAAAGGTTGCCGTTAATCCGGCAAACCACCCCAGATAAATTCCAGTACAGCGGGCACAAACCAAAAAATAGGATTCATGTACCTCAAAGCAACGCCCCTGCTGCTGATGGCAAACCGGCGCGTAAACTTGTTTGGCGACATACAAAATCAGGGAGCTGCCCGGCAGGAAAACAGGCAGAACAATGCCGAACAGCCAAATAACCGTTATGATTATCAGGAGCAAGTGTACACCTTTCCGCTTTGCAAAAATTGTAACCCGGGTTGTCACAGGCTGCATATAAAAATAGTTTCAGCGGTAAGGCAGTAGAGTTTATCTTGCTTAAAAATCATTCCAATAATCTTACCGGTCAATTCATCCGGGAGCCGGTATTCCTTGTACGAGCCGTCATCCATTAATATTGTTAGACCTTCTGTGGTAAGAATACCTTTGAAACCGTTTCCCGGTGCGGCAGAAAGAATCCTGCTCTGCAGAGGGATAATCTTTGTCCCATTGCCGTAGCTGTCAAAAACAACAATTCTGCTGCCATCTGTAGCGCCAATTGCATTATTCTCAAGAGCCAGTAATTGCCCGGGATTTTCAAGGCGAAACTCACCTTGGCTATTTCCCCCGAACGACGAAATATAATTGCCATCAGGATCAAACTTCAGTACAAGTTTGCTGTCAGAATTAAGGACAAATACTTCCCCCTTTTTGTTGGTGCAAACCGATTGAGGGTACCGCATTTCAAAAAGAGAGGAGTTTTTACCGGTTGACTCCCAAACGGCAATTAAGGCAAGATTCCTGTCGAATACCTGAACACGGTGATTGTTTTTATCAGCAACGTACAAACGCAATAAACCGGGGGCAATACTAACGGGATGGTCGAACAGACCCGGTTCCCATCCAAAACCGCCGCATTCCTGCAATATTTTGCCTGTTGTGTCTATTTTAAAAATTCTGGAGTCTGAGGCTTGAGCCACATACAGTTCTCCCAGCTCACTCATACAAAAAGCTGCAGCATCGGTAAATTTTCCGAATGAATCGACAGGGGTCATTGTTTGCGCTCCACCCGCTCCGTTAACAATTAACAGAAACAGGCAGAGAAAAAAACTGGTTGTATTTGTTTTATACGGTTTCATAATAATAATCAAATTAATTAAGCATATAAACTTGATGCTATTTTATATAAGCTGAGTAGTTACTAACTCATGTTAAGCAAAATTGTGCTGAAGCCCGAAAATCTTTGTGCATGATATCCCCGGCCTAAAGAGGCTGTGTTAAAACTCAGAACAAATACAGGTCTCCCTTTAAAAACGAGGTGTTTTTTTCGATTTTTCTATCCGTTTTTACCGATTGTTCTTTTTTACTGTTTCATCTTTTTATTTTCTGCTTTTTAGAGCTTTTTCCTTGCTTTTAGCGCCTTTTTTTTTAGTTCCTGAGGCATTTCATTTTGTTTTTTTATTGTATCTGCCACTTGTATCCCCTTATCTGTGCCATGATCAATGCAAAGGGCGAGATATTCAATAGCCTCTTCAGATTATAACAGGTTGTTAACAAGTTGA
>JACPGF010000206.1 GCA_016182615.1 Ignavibacteriales bacterium | reverse complement strand
GGATAAAGACAAGGTAATACTTGAATATTATTGCAACTGTGGCATGTTCATCAATAAAGTCATCAAGGTTTTCCATCATATCGATAATCAAAAAGATCATGATGAATGCAAACAAGCCAAATAGAGTAGTTAGTAAAAATTGTTTCGTCAGGTACCGGTCAAGTATTTTAATTGGTGTCATTTTCAGCACTCCTCCAGTGTTTCGGTACAAATCGCTTGAACCAATCAAAATTAATAGTAATGTTTTCTTTTACCGATCGGTAGAGCAGAAACAAACCAAGAGCACCCATGACAAAATTTGCTGACCACATACCCCAAAATGGTGTTACAAGCCCGCGGTCGGCAAGTTTTTCTCCGCCAATAAGAAATGCCCAGTAAATTAAAAAGAAGAAAATACTGATACTGCCAGCCATACCAAAACCACCCTTACGGGACATAACGCCGAGCGGTGCACCTAACAGTACAAAAATAATACAAGCAACAGGAATTGCATATTTTTTATGTACTTCTACCATAAAACTATCTATTTCCTTTTGTACACGGTCTAACTGCCAGCCTGCTGCGCTGATAACCTGCTGTGATGAACGGATTTTTACACCAAGTACACTATTTAAATCGCGCTCGTTTTTTCTTGCTATTTGAGAAGCTGCATCAACCGGTTTTTGCGTACTGTCCCCTTTAAAGGCACGGTTAATCTCGGTTTGCATGTTTTTTTGATAGGTTGCGGCAATGGTGTTCAGGCTGTCAACAATATGCAGCATTACTTCCGCGCTTAATTCACGGTCACCTCTTGCAATATCGCGTGACCGCTGCAAAGAGTATTGCCCTGCCTCCATTGCTATCCGGTGCCGTTTAAAGTATATTTTACGGTACATGTTTGTGCCTGAAGTTTGAGCTTCATGAATCTCACCTTTATCCAGATCCAAAACAAGTTTAACCATATCAGGCGTAAAATACAGTCTTCCCTTTTGTGCCGTAATAATATTTAACTTTCCCGGTTCGGAATAATCGTATATGGTTACACCAAACATGTTGTTACTGTTCTGGTCAACTTCCCGGGCAAGTATTGCTATATTCTGCATCTCCTGGGAGAAAACGCCAGGCTGCAAAGAAAGTGTAGGTTTTTTTTGCGAAATATCGAACATTAAGATTTTTGCTTTATGATTTGCATCAGGCAAAACATCATTATTAAAAAGCATCAGGAGATATGCAACAACAACCCCGGAAATAAGCGGACCGATAATCATTCTCGGTAAACTAACACCTGAGGCTTTCATGATTGTTATCTCGTTGGTTTGTGACATTCCGCCAAAAGCCATAAGCGTAGCAACTAAAACGGACATGGGAACAACAAGTACAACCATCCAAGCCAAATTATAGGCTACCAGTTGTAGAATAACCAGAATATCGAGGCCTTTCCCAATTATCCTATCTGCCGATTTCATTAGAAATTGCAGGAGAAATAATCCCATAAGGGCCACATTGGCAAATAAAAACGGAACAGCATGGTTGCGTAAAATATAACGCAGTAAAATCATGTAACTACAAGCACTTTCTTTTCTGAAAAACGAAAACAAAAGTTATTGAATTTCGGGCTAGTATGGAAATATTAACTTTCCGGGGGTTTGTTTGTTAATTTAAAATTTCCAATATTCAATTAGATATTTTGTAAAACTCAAAAATAACCGCACTTATACCTTGAATCCTCGTAAAACGCTGCCTGAAAAACTAGCTTTGGTTAACCGCGGGATATCTAATCTCAGCCCTTCCGGCATAGCCAAGATACGGCAATTATTAACAATCACCGCAGAGATATGGAATTGCAGTTATGTTACTTATTACCGGAGCCGTTCTTCTTTCGGTAAACCGGAACCCTACGTTATTTCACTGGTTGATGATTACTTAACCGGATTAGATCAGGAAGGAAGCGCACCTTTTTTCAAGAAACTTCTTAAAGAGGAAGCAGGGAAGGCTGCTGCATCAGAAAGGCAAATACCATTTCTCTGTATCGGGGCAAAGGTATCGCTCGATCAAAAATATTTTGGAACATTTGCCTTTTCACTGAGTTCAGGTGAGTCATTTAATGAAGAAGATCAGGCGATTTTACAACTGATAGTTAATAGTTTAGCTTATGAAGAGTATCGCTTATCGCAGCAAAGAACTTTGAACGATTACACCGAGCGGATCGATATTATCTTCGAAACGATACCGATTATGATGTTCCTTGTCGATCGAAACTTGTCGATATTTAGTATAAATAGACAAGTTATTGATGAACTAGGGTATAGTTCCAAAGAGCTTGTTGGGTATTCTCTCCTGAAAATATTTAACCCTGAAAGCCATGCAATTGTCCGCTCGCAGGTAAAACTGTGTTTCGATAATCCCGCGAACAGATTTTCGTGGGAAGTGCAAAAACAAAAAAAAAGCGGGGAATCTATTTGGGTTAAGGAAAAGGCTCAATTGTTTACCATGAGTGAAGGATTGGAGTTGTTGCTTATTCTTTGTGATGATATTACTGAAAGGAAACTGTATCACGACCGTATTTTCAGCCTGAACATTGAACTGGAAAACCGGGTACTTGAACGCACAGCCCAGTTGCAATTGCTAAATACAGAGCTCGAAAATGAAATTAGCGCACGGCAGAATGCTGAAGCAACACTATTAATTAGTAAAAATCTGGTTGATGAAGCCACGAAGCTTGCTCATCTGGGTAGTTTCGAATTTCATTATGATACTTCGGAAATTATTTGTTCAGCGGAATTTAAGAGAATTTTTAACCTGCCGGAAAACGATGAACATCCGGAAGTTTCTGCTTTACTAGATATGATAACACCGGAACAACGAGAGATCATCTGGGAAGCTGGGAAAACAATTAAAACGGGAGATGATTTTTATAATGGCGAATTAGTTTTAACCCGTCCGGATGGACGCGAACTGACAATTGCTGTCAATCTGCGCGCATTGGTTCGCGATGGCATCATGGTTGGTTTATTCGGTACCATTCAGGACATCACCGAACAAAAACTTGTCGCACAGCAAATGTCCATTATGGCAAATGCTATCAGTTCCCTGACGGATACTGTTATTGTAACAGACACTGCTGAGGTAATTAAATATGTTAATAAGGCATTTACAAAATCTTACGGCTATACCGAGCAGGAGGTTGTCGGTAAGCATATCAATATGGTTCGATCTGAAAAAAATCCGCCGCAGTGTTTTCTTGATATTACCCGCATGACCATGCTGACCGGGTGGCAGGGGGAATTAATTAATATCAGGAAAGATGGTACCGAGTTTCCTGTCTATTTGACAACCTCCAAGGTAACAGACCAGCACGGGAACATCATCGCGCTTGTTGGCGTATCAAGAGATATTGGTAATGAAAAAAAGGCTAATGAAGCACTAATAAGGAGTGAGGAAAAATTCAGGAGCCTTTTTGAAAACGTGCATGATGTTTTTTTCATTATTGAAAGAGACGGAACCATTTCCGAAATCAGCCCTTCAGCGCATCATTATTTTGAAAAAAGCAGGGATGAAATAATAGGGATGAACGTTCGGGACGGATTTTTATACGATAATTCCGAAATTTTAAAATTGGGGAAAAAACTCCTATCCGATAAGGAGTTCTTTGACTATGAAATGAAATTCCGTGGAGTTAATGACTTATTGCTTTATACTTCCTGTAATGCGCGCGCAACCTTTGATACAACGGGTCATTTGCTGCGAATCGAGGGCACTTTCCGTGATATTACTGACCGGAAAGCCGCGGAAAACGCATTACGGAAACAAGTTAAAATCGAGGAATTCCTCGCCGCTATTTCAAGTAAATTCATTAACCTTTCAATGAATGAGGTGTATAAAACAATTTATGAATCTCTGGAGACACTGGGTAAATTCACTAATTCGGGAAATGTAACTATTGCTCTTGTTAAACAATTTGGCACGTTGTCAAAAACATTTACATGGTCAAAAAAAAATATCGTTCCCAAAAGTCATTCGGCTGAAACTATATCGTCGGAAACATTGCACGAATTTTTTGTGGCAGAACACACCGGTAAACCGGTTTTATTGAGATATTCAAAAAAAAATAAGTATTCCGGCAATAAACTTCATGATTATTTACGGAGTACCGGGTTTACCGCTGCATTTTTACTCCCTCTAAGCATCAGAAAAAAATATAGCGGGTATCTGGGATTTTTTTATACCGGTTCTTCACGTAACTGGATGAATGGTGATGTCTCTTATTTGTCGTTTATTGCAGAAATATTCAGCCAGTTATTTGAGCGTAAAATGATGGAAGATGAGTTAATTGATGCAAAAAAATTGGCGGAAGAGTCTTCGAGAACCAAGGAACAGTTTCTGGCGCACATGAGCCATGAGCTGCGCACTCCGCTGAATGCAATTATTGGTTCGACTTACTTGTTGGAGCGAACCCTGCCGAACGCGAAGCAAATAGAATATCTTGATACGATTAGAATTTCCGCGGATTCTCTCCTCTCATTAGTAAATGATATATTGGATTATTCAAGAATTAAGGCCGGGAAAGTCGAATTCAAGAAAGTCGATTTTTCATTGGAGCAAATTGTTCAAATGGCCTATAAAATTGCCCGTATTCAGGCTGAACATAAATCTCTCAGTATTAGCAACAGTATCGCCCCGAATGTCCCCGCGGTTCTGTTCGGCGACCCTGAACGCTTGTCTCAGATATTGATTAATTTACTGGCGAATGCGGTTAAATATACCGATAGCGGAAGTGTTTCATTAACTGTTGAATTGGAAAAACAGGATGTTGATGTATGGCATATCCTGTTCACGATCAAGGATACCGGCATCGGTATATCAAAACAAAACCAGAAGATAATTTTTGACGATTTCACAAGGAGCCGTTCTCCACAAAGTAAAATGAGGGATGGTACGGGTCTGGGACTTTCGATTTGTAAAAATCTGGTTTCGCAGTTCGGCGGAAGGATTGAAATTGAAAGCAAAACCGGCAAGGGCAGTACCTTCAGGGTACACCTGCCGTTCGCGTCCCCGGTTAATAAAACCATAATTCATTTTGAGCATTCGAGCGGTTTACTCTCGGGCTCATTAAAAGATGTTAAAGTACTTGTGGTTGAAGATAATGAATTTAACAGGTTAATAATCCGTGATTTAATGCATGTTTGGAAAGCAGATTGCCGGTTAGCAATTGATGGTGAAAGCGCGTATGAGCTGCTTCAGAATGAAGACTTCGCAATTGTCCTGCTTGATCTGGGGCTCCCCCTCATGTCGGGCTTTGATTTAGCAAGACTTATAAGAACGTCATTGCCGTTAAAACGCCGTTCCATTCCATTACTTGCTTTAACAGCCGTGAACACACGCGAAGAACAAAAAACACCAAGCCATTTTCCGAATCGGAATTATTAGAAAAAATATTTTCTCTATTGAGTGAAGATAGAATACCGCAAAAAGCATCATCTTTTCAGTCTGCCCAAATAAAAGATAAATTCAAAGGAGAGCACTTCAAGCCCGATGAATTGATGGCTGAAAAAATTATGGCCGGCAGTTTTCTTGTCGAAATTATCAGTCAGTTTATTAAGAATGCACCTCAAGAATTAAAAAAAATGTCAGAACAGGCTGAGTACCATAATTTTGATGCAGTGCGTTCAGCTGCACATAAAGCCAAATCCATGTATATGTATCTTAAATTGCACAAGGCCTCGGCATTGATTAGGAAAATTGAGAAATACGCGGTTGAAAAACGGGATGCCGCAAGCCTGTTGCAGCTAATTAATCAATTAAGCACCCTGACCGGACAGATAATAATAGAAATGAATAATTCAGTTAACCAATTAAGAAAAAAGAAATGAACACACTTCACTGCCTTATCGTGGATGATGAAAGCATTTCAAGAAAATTTCTTGAGCATTATATACAACAAATGGATTTTCTTGAACTGGTAAACTCGTGTGCTAATGCAACTGATGCAATCACTTCGCTGCAAAAATTTCACATTGATGTTGTGTTACTTGATATTGAAATGCCCGAAAAGAGTGGATTACAAATGCTCGAAGAGCTGGATTATAAACCGGCAATTATTCTGGTGACAGCGAAGGAGCAATATGCAGTTAAAGCTTATGAACTGGATGTTGTTGACTATCTGGTAAAACCAATTACTTACCCCAGACTTGAAAAAGCAATTGGTAAGGCACGGAAATTTTTAGAAGTTAACAACCGGAAGGCAGATGCCGAGGAATTGTTTATTAAAGTTAATTCCCGTTTTGTTAAAATACACTACAATGATATTCTTTATATTGAAGCACAAGGCGACTATATTCAAGTGCATGTAAAGGATAAAAAATATATCATGTATAATTCCATGAGCGAGATGCAAAAAAGGCTGCCTGACAACCGGTTTGTGCGTGTACATAGATCCTATATAATTAACCTTGCTTATGTTACCGGAGTTAAACAGGCCTTCGTGCAGCTTTCCGAGAACGAAATACCACTCGGGGTATCTTACAAGCAAAAGTTCTTATCACTTATAAAAGGAATGTAATTTTTTTAAGGCTAACAGGTATATTCACCGAGAAAATGTGCCCATTAATCGAAATTTACTTTTACTTCTCTGAGAAACACCCCATTTTGGATTTAAAAAATAGGATTGTTGATGGACTTTAGTAATATTTTTTTATTTTCATTTTATGCCTTGTTGGTTGTACTATTTGTAGTAATAGTTATTCCGGCTCTTTATAGTATGTTTGGTAAAAAAAGAACTGTTAGTACACCGGTACATAGTGAAAACAAAGTATCTCCATCACGATTGACTGTCGTCAATTCAGATTCGGTAAATGTCGCCAATCTTTCGGCACTTACTTCTTCCGGAGCTTTAGAACAATCCCGCCGGACTACCGACTTTACCTCCAAAGTTAAAATCCAAGAGAGTAAAGTTACACCACGCCAACCAAAATTTGAAGTGTTTAATCAGGCTCAAGTTCCTGCTAATAATGCTCCCCAGCCAGTTAAAAATTGGAGCTCGCACTGGAATTAGTTTTACACACGTGCATTTTGCATTTCTCTATATAGTTTAAAATTCATAATTTACAAAAGAAAATCCGGAGAGATTTTCTTTTTTTTTGTTTTAAAAATAAAACGGGAGTATTCATGTCGTTTTCTAAAGTTGTTGTCGTTGCTGTTATGGCAGCTTCGTTGGTCTCGTGCCAAAGTAAAGTTAAAAAGGCCGATTTAAAATCGACCGGTGATAAAGTCAGTTATTCTATCGGTTTTGATATCGGTAAGAATCTCCGCAAAAACATGATTGATGTTGATGCAGCAAAATTATTGGCCGGGCTAAAGGATGGCATAAAATCGGACAGTGCCGGTGTGCTTGCCGACAGTGAAATGGCAGCAGTTATGCAGGAATTTCAAAAGACCTTGATGGATAAGCAGAACGAAAAACGCAAAGGCGAATCAGATAAAAATAAAAAATCAGGGCAGGCTTTTCTGCAGGAGAATGCAAAAAAAGAAGGTATTACCGTGCTCCCCAGCGGATTACAGTATAAAATTATTACTTCGGGTTCAGGCAAATCTGCCAACGAAAATAGTGTCGTAACTACTCATTACCGTGGTACGTTAGTCGATGGTACCGAATTTGATAATTCGTATAAACGCGGTGAACCGGCTAAATTTCCTGTTAATGGAGTTATAAAGGGCTGGACTGAAGCTTTACAACTTATGAAAGAAGGCGACAAATGGATGTTATATATTCCTTCTGAATTAGGATATGGCGATACCGGTGCCGGTGGAACTATTCCCCCGGGGGCAGTGCTTATCTTTGAAGTTGAACTGATTTCTGTTGAAGCACCTGCTGCAAAATAAATTTTTATTTAAGAAGAATTTCCGGTAAGATAGTACCGGAAATTCTTTTTTTAAACCAATCCTTACCGATATGGCAACTTCACAATCACCGAAACAAAATAAATATCCCCGTTGGTTCTATGCCGTCATTATAAGTATTCCCATTTTATTCTTTGTTTTTCTGGAGATAGGGCTTCGTATTGGCAATTACGGTACCTCATGGGAGGTGTTCACCGAGCTTTCCGCACAATATCCGGGAGTTTTAGGATTTAACCCTGAAATAATGGCAAAATACTTCCCGAATTTGAAAAACAAGCCTACACCGGTATTTGATGGATTCGAGAAAGATAAATCAGCAAACAGCATAAGGGTTTTTATTCTGGGTGAAAGCAGTGCTGCTGGCTGGCCATACATTCCAAACGCCTCCTTCCCCCGTGTCATCAAACAAAAATTGGAATTATTATATCCCGACCGGAAAATTGAAGTGGTCAATCTTGGTGTTTCAGCGGTATGTTCGTACACAATTCGTGATATACTACCTGATGTTTTAAAGCAAAAACCGGACGCAATTTTAATATATACCGGGCATAACGAGTATTACGGCGCTTTAGGTGCAGCTTCCACCCAATCATTTGGGAAATACAGGAAACTGGTAAATTTTGTTTTGTGGCTGCAGGGATTTCGTACCGTTCAATTAGTGCAGAACACAATGAAGTCAATCGCGGGTATTGCCGCCGTTGGGGATGAAGGTAAAAATGGTAATGAGACACTAATGGCAAAAGTAGTTGGTGAAAATTCCATAGGTTTAGGGTCAGAATTGTATCAGGCAGGTCTCTCGCAGTTCGAAGGGAATATGGAAGATATCATACAGGACTGTAAAAGCGCCGGTGTTCCGGTAATTATCGGAAATCTTGCCTGTAACCTGAAAGATTTGAAACCATTTATGCCGCTTGGTGGCAAAGATGATGCCCAATTACTCTACAATAAGGCTAAAAGCCTGTTAGCTGAAGGGAAATCATTTGAGGCGAGGGCTCTGTTTGTTAAGGCAAAAGATGCAGATGCGCTCCGATTTCGTGCACCTTCAGAAATTAACCGGACAATAAAAAAACTGGCGGACAAATACGCGCTGCCTTTTATCGATCTTGACTCTATCCTCAGTGCCAGAAGTATCACAGGGATAATTGGTAATGATTTAATGGTTGACCATTTGCATCCGAATGTAACCGGGTACCGTATTATGGGTTTAGTCTTTTGTGACAAATTATTAAGCACGGGAATATTGCCGGTTCCAACCGTAAAGATGCCAGACGCCAAGATAGATAGTTTACAGTCGGCACGGTTTCCATTTACCAGTTTGGATTCGGTTGTTGCCGCGATGAGAATACGCATATTAACGGGCTCTTACCCGTTCGTTCCGAAGGGGTCGCCAAATCTGCTAACCCGTGATTTTAAACCGGCAAATTATCTGGACTCGTTGGCTATTAAGGTTGTTGAAAGGGATATAAGTTTGGAAGACGCTCATTATAGAAACGCGGATGCAAAACTTGAAAAGGGTGATTGGTCGGGATTTGAAAAAGAAATTCGCGTCCTTATCGCTGATAGGCCAATGAACTCTGTACATTATGAAAAAATTGTTACCGGATTAATACAAACCGGGCAATTTGACAGGGCGATGGAATATTTAACAATCCTTGATGGTTTTCAACCGGGTGAGTTTACTTACAAATGGATCGGGTCTATACAGGTAAGTAAAGGTGCGTATGAAACGGGTAGAAAATATCTTGAAAAATTCGTGACAATTAATCAATCGGATCCGGTTGTATGGTATAATCTTTCTGGTGCTTATGCAAATACCAATGCGCCTGAACTTGCGATAAAAGCAGTCAAAAATGCTATTCATTTGGAGCCGCGCTATTCAGATGCTATTGCATTCTACCGTCAACTGTCTGCTGCCTACGGGATGAAATAAAATTTTAATAATTGGATAGGTTATTATGGCCTCAACATATCAGTTCGGGAACGAAGAGCATTTTCGTTCTGTCATTCAAAATATCGATGGTTATATTTATACGGCGATATATGAAAACGGTGATGCTATTGCTTCATATCACAGCCCAAAATGCCTTGACATCACGGGGTATCTGCCTGAAGAATATGCCGCTGACCATGATTTATGGATAAAGATGGTATATCCTGAAGACAGGAACCTTGTCTATTCATTGTTCAAGGGCAGGAATGATGAGGCTCCTCAGACATATCTTGAACACCGCATTTACCGCAAAGATGGTGCATTACGATGGATTTCGAATACCTTCACTGAACAGTTTGATGAAAATGGGCAGCTAAACAGGAGAGATGGGATTATTGCTGATATCACCAGCAGAAAATCTGCAGAATTAGCCTTGCAGGAACAAAACTATTTTTTTCAAAAACTCCTTGACGCAATCCCCAATCCGGTATTTTACAAAAATACCGAAGGGAAATACGAAGGGTGTAATCAGGCTTTTGAAGCCTATATCGGAAAGCAGCAAGAGGATATAATCGGGAAAACAGCATTTGATGTTTTGTCGAAGAGTGAAGCTGAAAACTTTACTGAAATGGACAGGGATTTGTATGAAAAAGGCGGGATACAGGTATATGAATCTACTATGAGCCACGCTGATGGCTCGACACGACGTTTGATGTTTAACAAGGCTCTTTTCACTAACACGGAAAATTCAATTGCCGGAATGGTAGGTATATTGGTTGATATTACCCGGATAAAAGAAATTGAAGAAGAACTCTATAATACGAATAAGTTTTTACAGGAGTTGCAAAATATTGTTAATAAAAGCCCCGCGATTGTGTTTTTGCGAAGGGCTTCGGAAAGTTATCAGGTAGAACTTGTTTCCGAAAACATTTCTTTACTTGGATATAGCAGAGGTTATTTTACTGAAGCTCCAAGAAATTATCTGGATATGGTCTATCCCGGTGACAGGAGCCGTTTTGTTCAGAGCATAAATAAATTTATCGCGAAAAAGGCAATTGACTTTACCCAAGAGTACCGGCTTGTGCTTAATAATGGAAAAGTTGCATGGGTGGACGATCATATTTGGGTTCGGTATGATGATAATGGTTCGCCAACTCATTTACATGGTATTGTTATTGATATTTCGAAGCGCAAACAGGCAGTGCAGATGTTCCGCGAAAGTATTGAACGATATAAAGTACTAGCAGAAAACTCCTACGATCTGATTTGTGAAATATCGCATGATATCCGCATGCTTTATATCAGCCCCAATTTTTCTGATACACTGGGTTATCATCCTGACGAATTAATAAACGAGTATCTATTCCGGTTCGTTCATGNNAAAAAAAGGATTTGGTCAAATAATTCACCGGTTCAGGCACAAAAATGGTGCATGGTTATGGTTCGAGAGTGCAGGCAAACAATATATAACTGCCGAGGGAGAAAAACGCGGGGTTATTGTTTCACGTGATGTGACTTCAAAAAGAAAACTTGAACAGCAGATTATCCGTTCGGAAAAGCTGCTTGCAATTGGAGAGATGTCTGCAATGATAGCACATGAATTCCGCAATGCACTGACATCTATAAAAATGATACTGCAACTTATGAAAGAATCACCAAAACTGCCTAAACGTGATAAGCGTTCTCTCACTATTGCTTTACACTCCATTTACCACATGGAAATAGTTATACGGCAATTATTAAACTTTTCACAGCCAACAGCATTAACGATGAAACCGGTTGATCTGAATACACTTTTATTAGAGTGTCTTCCATTTATACGGATTCAAGCTCAGAAAAAGGATATCAAGC
This sequence comes from Ignavibacteriales bacterium, assembly GCA_016182615.1. Classification (GTDB taxonomy): domain Bacteria; phylum Bacteroidota; class Ignavibacteria; order Ignavibacteriales; family Ignavibacteriaceae; genus JACPGF01. Next base: position 23,947 of record JACPGF010000206.1, on the reverse strand, counting down.
TCTCGAAAATATTAAGTGCCGGGATACCTGAGCTTATGATTAATGAACAGGCACTAAAAGAAACAATTGTTAACCTGCTGATAAATGCAACACACGCGTTTGAAGCGGAGTCAATTAAATTGCGGAGGCACATTCTTATTAAAACCGAAATTGTAAAAATTGATGAAACGATGACGGATATTGATATAGGCGTAGAGAATGAATACTTTAAGATGGAATCGAGTTTACCGCAACAGGAGATTATTATTGAAAAAGACACTGACTGTGTGGTTATTAAAGTCTATGATAACGGCTGCGGTATTCCGGAAGATCATATTCCACATCTTTTTGAACCGTTCTTTACGACAAAAGAAAAAGGCTCAGGACTCGGTCTGGCAATAGCAAAACGCACAGTAAACGCTCACGGTGGAATAATGCTTGTTAAAAGCAAGTTGGGAAAAGGAACAATGTTCAGTATATTTTTCCCCCTGCCGCAGAAAAATTATGAATTATGAGTTTTAAATTATAAGTGATGAGTTTTGAGTGATGAGTTTATAAGGTACGATTTATATCGAAGTATTCTTGTTCCGTTATAAAGTTTCTTTAAAATAGATGTAATCCGAATATCCGGACAGATCTGTATTTTCCACTCACCACTCACCACTCACCACTCACCACTCAGCACTCTCAATCCCTTTCTTTTATTTGTGGATTTTAAACCAAAAAGAAATATATTGTTTAAAAATCTTCACCAATTCATAACTCATAATGCAAAATTCATAATTATTAAGGAGTGTCATGAAGAAACAAACTTCTGAAGTGCAAAGCACTGCATTTACCTCGGTAATGGAGGAGCACAGGTTGTTTCATCCTTCAAAAGAATTCGCACGTAACGCGCACGTTAACTCGATGGAAGTGTACAAGCGGATGTATAAAGAATCGATTTTGAATCCGGAAAAATTCTGGAGCGATGTTGCTGAAGATTTATACTGGTTTAAAAAATGGAAGCAAACAAAGGTATGGAAAGCACCGGATGCGAAATGGTTTAATGGCGGTTTAACAAATCTCGCTTATAACTGTCTTGACCGGCATCTTACTAACTGGCACAGGACAAAAGCCGCAATTATCTGGGAAGGGGAGCCGGGAGAAACGAGGATATTAACGTATCAAGTGCTGCACCGTGAGGTATGTAAATTTGCAAACGTGCTCGGAAAAATGGGCATAGAAAAAGGTGACCGGGTTGCGGTGTACATGGGAATGGTACCAGAGCTTGCGATAGCAATACTTGCATGTGCCCGCATCGGAGCAGTTCACACGGTTGTATTTGGCGGCTTTAGTGCTGAAGCATTAAAGGACAGGATTAACGATGCAGGTGCAAAGTTGGTAATTACCTGTGACGCAGCAATACGGCGCGGTACATTAGTAATGCTTAAACCGGCGGTTGATAAAGCTCTTGAGTCGTGCCCGACAGTTCAGAATGTTATTGTTTACCGGAGAGTGAACGAAGTGCAGATTACCATGTCCCCCGGCCGTGACCATTGGTGGCATGAAATTATTCAATCAGTTAACGATAAACACGAGGCTGAACATTTACCTTCCGAGCATCCGTTATTTATTTTGTACACTTCCGGCACAACCGGTAAACCGAAAGGTATTTTACATACAACCGGCGGATACATGGTTAACACGTATTTTACCAGTAAGCTTGTATTTGATTTGAAAGATGATGATATATACTGGTGCACCGCGGATGTCGGCTGGGTAACAGGCCACTCGTACGTTGTTTACGGCCCGCTGCTAAACGGTGCAACTACTTTAATGTACGAGGGCGCACCCAATCATCCTGAACCGGACCGCTTCTGGAAAATAATTGATAAATACCGGGTTAATATTTTTTACACGGCACCAACTGCAATACGTGCCTTTATCCGCTGGGGCGAACAGTGGGTGCTGAAACATGAGCTCACTTCATTGAGGTTGCTTGGTTCGGTAGGTGAACCGATAAACCCGGAAGCGTGGATGTGGTATTACAAAATTGTCGGTAAACAAAAATGCCCCATCGTTGATACCTGGTGGCAGACAGAAACCGGGGCAATTATGCTTTCTCCTTTGCCGGGAGTTACTCCGCTTAAACCGGGCTCATGTACAATGCCGCTGCCGGGAGTTGTACCCGAAGTTGTGGATAAAGAGGGGAACCCGGTACCCGACGGCTCCGGTGGATACCTAATACTGAAAGACACTTGGCCTTCGATGTTGCGTACTATCTATGGTGATAAAAACCGTTTCAAAAAACAATACTGGTCTGAATACAAAGGGTATTATTTTACCGGCGATGGTGCCCGCCGTGATAAAGACGGATATTTTTGGGTAATGGGCCGTGTTGATGACGTGATAAATGTTGCAGGCCACAGGCTTGGTACTGCCGAAATTGAAAGTGCCCTTGTAAGCCACCACGATGTGGCAGAAGCCGCGGTAGTTGCTAGGCCCGATGATATTAAAGGCAGTGCCATTGTTGCCTTTGTTTCCCTTGAGTCAAGTAAAATACCTTCGCTGCTGCTTAAAGAAGAATTGCGTAATCATGTAGCGAGTGAAATTGGCCACATTGCAAAACCGGATGAGATACGGTTTACCGATACCTTGCCAAAAACAAGAAGTGGAAAAATTATGCGCCGGCTGCTTCGCGAAATTGCTACCAGCGGTTCAATTAAAGGCGATGTATCAACCCTTGAAGATTTTTCTGCATTAGAGAAACTACGCGACGAAGACCAGTAAGGGAGTGATGAGATATGAGTTTTGAACGATGAGTGAAAGCACAGGTTAATAATTTGTAGTACAGGGCGGTTTTATAAATCGCCCTTTTTTTAGAAGAAAGTCAATAGAATAATCGGGTAAAAACTACTGTAAATTAGCCCTGAGTACTCATCACACCTTACTTGTTACAAGTTGGGAACAAGTGCTGTAGCAGCAAAGTTTTTAATAATCTGTTTGCCTAGGCTGAGATGCGTAAAGGGATTAAAGAGTAAACCGTAGAAGGGTGCTTTTTCGAAGGCAACGGCATATTGGGGCGCATTCTGCAATACCGCGGTGATGTTATTATTGGCGGCATCAATAGGGCAGAAAAAATCCATGGTAACCGTAAAATTTTCACCAAGTCCGGCTAACAGCATTGAACTGCCTGAGATAACTTTTACCGGCACTTCTCCTTTTGTAATGCAGCCTTCCTGCAAGCTGCAATAAGTGTCCCTGAAATAGCCCAGCATGCTTTCGTTACACCCGGGCGCGGAATCGAACATAACAGGCAATGAGCTGCCAATGACAAGCAATGGTTTTTTTATCATGCGCAGCATGGAATGCAAATTATACATGTGCATTTTACGCATAAGGGTATTTATATCTTGTGTCGGGGGAATAATAACATGTGTTGATTTACACAGGTCAAATTCCTGTTTTGAAATCTTACATGGTATTTCCATAGAGGTTAAAAACTCCCCGGCTTGCGCAGAGGAGTTCCGGTCTATATCTAGAATAGTAATCAAAATATACCTGTTATGCCTTAAATTTATTAAGGACATCAATAACTGTTAAAATTTCCTGTTCCGTATGCCCGAAAGAAAGCGGCAGGCTGAGTGTTGTGGCATGTATTTCTTCGGCAATTGGGAAGTTGCTGTCGGTAATAACGCCTCGCATAGCCTTTTGCTTGTGCGGAGCAACAGGATAATGAATTTCTGTCTTTATCCCATTATCGAATAAATATTTTTTAAGTTTATCGCGCTGCTCATGCCGGATATTAAAAATATGGAACACATCATAAATGTTTTCCTGTATAACCGGTTTGATAAAGTTATCTTTCAGAATATCGAAATACAAGGCTGCAAGCCTGCGTTTGTGCGCGTTAATCTCTGGAAGTTTCCTGAGTTTAATCCGTAGAAATCCGGCTTGCACTTCATCAAGGCGTGAGTTAAATCCTGCAACCTCGTTATAATATTTTATGTCCGAACCATAATTCCGCAAACGGCGTATTGCCAAGGCTAAATCATCATCATTTGTTACTACAGCGCCTGCATCACCAAGGGCTCCGAGATTTTTCGTTGGGTAAAAACTGAATGCCCCGAACTCGCCAAATGTGCCGGTGTTTTGTCCATGATAAGTGGCTCCGTGCGATTGCGCGCAATCCTCGATAAGTTTTAGTCCGTACTTTTCTTTTAATTCCATAATCGGTTTCATCTCACAAGGTTTGCCGTAGAGATGCACAATCATCAGCGCTTTCGTGCGGGATGTAATTTTTTCTTCAATCCGTGATGGGTCAATATTATAGGTCTTGGCATCAGGTTCAACAAGTACAGGTTTTAATCCTGCATTGAGAATACTAAGTATAGTTGCTATATAGGTGTTTGAGGGAACGAGTACTTCATCCCCGGGAGTGAGGTTAAATGCCTTTAATGCAAGGAGTTTACTTTTGCGAGACTTTCATATTCTATCATACAAAACCGTATTATACTGTGAAACAGATTTATTATTTTCTAAGAAATTCATCTTTATCAAAAACATTATACACATTTTTAATTTTACGGTAAAGGTAGATAATAGGTGATTTCCAGTTTAGAGGCCAAGGCTGTGTGCCGTGCGGATCCAGATTGGGCTGAAATTTTTGGGCAATCCTGCCTGTACGCATCAGTTCATGCACATACGGTTTGTAGAGTAAATTCAATACAGCAGAGGATAGTGGCCTTCTGCCGAGCTCTAATATATTTCCCTTGAAAAAACGGAGATAATGAAAATGATAAAAAATCAGGTCGAATGTTTTTCCTGAGGTGATTTCTCTTCCCTGCAATTTGTTGGATAAATTAAGGAAAGTGTATTGCTGTACATTCCAGGCGGCAACACCACCGCCAAGATGTTTAAGCACATGCACACCTTCAAATCGTGTTGTCCAGTCATTAAGGTATCCCTGATCACCGAATTTTCCATCTTCAAGACGGGCATAACACCATTCAAGGCAGCGCTCTCGCCACCACTCCAAAGCAATTCTTCCCGCCCTATTATTTTTGAATGTGATAAACTGAACGCAATAAATACCCTTTATAACATCCTTCCTGAATTCTGGGCTAAACCGGTGCTCAGTCAACAGAATTGATTTGTCGCCCATTTCATCAAATATAGGCTGCGGGGATGAATAAAAAAGCAGATCTGCATCAAGATACGTGCATTCTTCAACTTTGAAATTATTCAGTACATAGAGAATTGTGGAGGAAGTACAGGTCCAGCAATACTCAGCTATACTTCTTGAGTTTTTAATTTCCAGTAATTTTTTATCTTCGAACTCTGCAAGTGAAATGACAGTAACCCTAGGCAGATTAAGCCCGACAAGTATTTTGTATGCATTCGAGTCAAATGCAAAGATGTAAAGATGAAAATTATTGCAATGCGCGTGCAAAGAATAATACATCGCGAGGCCGCGCGAGAGGTAATTTGAATCGAAAAGGGTACAAAAATGGTGCATGGGTGACTTAAAAAAAAGGTAATAAAGAAAAAATAAGAAAAAAACACGGTAAATAGTGTATTTTGGTGTATAATTTAAACAGAATTCCGGTCAGAAAAAATCACCTGTGCAAAAAGCCGCGGGGAATTGGAAATTTGTTTAAAAAATGCTAAATTAGGAGTCTTTATTTAGTTAGTTGGAGCAAAATAGATGAAAAGAACGTATCAACCGAGCAACAGAAAACGTAAAAACAAGCACGGTTTTCGCGAAAGAATGGCCAGCAAAGACGGCCGTAAGGTACTTGCACGCCGCCGTGCAAAAGGCAGAAGAAAATTAACAGTTAGCGACGAATTCTAGTCGTGCATGGCAATGGCCTTCCCCGGGAAGAGCGGTTGTCGGGACGAATACTTTTTAACGAATTATTCTCACGCGGCCGCGGATTTCTTTCCGAGAAAGAGCAATTCCGTGCTGTTTATTTGTTTCTTAATAGTGATTCAAATTTTTTTTCTGCCCCGCCGTTTGTACAGTTTGCACCGGTAGTTCCTAAAAAATGCGGAAAAGCATTTTGGAGAAACCGGGTTAAACGTCTTTTGAAAGAAGCATATCGTCACGAAAAAGCAATTATCACAGAAGAATGCAAGGCACAGAACAGAAAATTATTACTGATTATAATGCCGGTGTCTATTTCGCAGAAGAAGACACCGGTTATTACTTTACAGGAAGTTCAGCCGTATGTATCAGGTTTGTTACAGAAAATAAAGCGTATAGTATAACGTGCGGCACGCGCTAATTTTTTTTATTAAAGTTTATCAAAAACTGATTTCTCCCCTTTTTCCGCCTTCATGCAGATTTTATCCTACATGTTCTCATTATGCCATCGATGCAGTACAAAAATATGGTGTCATAAAAGGTAGTATTAAGGCGATTTGGAGAATTCTCAGATGTAACCCATTTTCAAAGGGTGGTTTCGACCCGGTAGTTTAATTTTTGGATTTCTTATGGACAGACAAACACTTTTAGCATTTTTACTTATTGGCGGTATCCTTATGGTGTGGTTGTATTTCAACAATCCACAGCCACAACCCGCGAAGCACGACACGGTTAAAAAATCTGTTGTTGCCGATTCTGCCGCGGTTGCCGCGAAGCAGATCGAGCAGGCAAATCAGCAACAGGAAGAAATAAAAGAGGATACAACCGGTTCAACACGCATGTTCCCTGCAATGAGCCGTGCTGAAGAAATCGTTACCGTTTCAAATGAATTAGTACAGTATGAAGTTACCAACAAAGGTGCAAAATACAATAAAGTTTACCTGAAGCAGTATAATAACTGGTTCGTTCCAACAGGCAAAGTTGGAGTTAATCACGACGATTGGGTGCAGTTGCTAAATACCAAAAAAGGCAACAGCATGAACCTGCAGTTTATTGCCAATGATGGTAAAAAGATTTCTACTACCAATCTTGCATTCAAGTCTGATGCAAAATATTATAACTATGACCTCAAGGGAACAGATTCTCTTGTCCTTACCTATACCTACACTGCCGAAAAGAAAAGCATTATTATTACCCACACATTTTTTGGTAACAAATACGATTCGCGGTACACGGTAAAACTTGTTGGCTTTACCGATTATGTAACCGGTAATTCCGTCGATTTCGCGTGGGATGCAGGTATTCGTGCTGTTGAAAAAAACACCGCTGACGAAGCTAATTATTCAAACGCGAGCGTGTATTATGGCGGTGAACAGGTTAAAATTGATGCACCTCTTGATGGAAATCATGTATCTCAGGATTTTAACGGCAAAGTCGATTGGGCTTGCGTCAGAAATAAATATTTCGCTGCGATTGTTGAACCGCAGAAACCTCAAGAGTTAGAGGGTGCTTTTGTTAAAGGGTACGCGCAGCACTATAATGAAGGTGGCGTAAAAGAGTTCTATTCAGTCCGGTATAAATTGCCTCTGAAATCTGAGATTTTTGAGCATTCTTTCAGATTGTATCTTGGCCCGGTTAAATACTCGATTTTAGAGGAATACAACAATCATTTTATTGATATTGTTGACTTCGGCAGCTTTTTCGGATTAAAGTTTATTGTCCGCCCGATTGCTGAATATGTATTTTTACCGTTGTTTACTTTTCTCCATAGATTTATTCCTAACTATGGCTGGGTTATTGTTATCTTTTCTTTAATTATAAAGATATTGCTGCATCCATTAAGCAAAACCAGTCTCAAGTCCATGCAGAAAATGCAGTTATTACAGCCCAAAATGCAGGAAGTGCGTGAAAAGTTTAAGGATGATCCTACCAAAATGAACAAGGAGGTCATGGCCTTGTATTCAACTTATGGCATTAACCCGATGGGTGGGTGCCTGCCGATGATATTGCAGATGCCAATATTTATCGCACTGTGGGGATTGTTCCAAACCGCGGTTGAATTGCGCCATCAGCCTTTCATGTGGTGGATTACCGATTTATCTGCGCCTGATACTATATTATCATTACCGTTCAAAATTCCCTTGTTCGGCGTTAGCGAAATAAGTGCTTTAGCATTGCTGATGGGTATCACGATGTTTATACAGCAAAAGATGAGCGTAAAGGATCCGCAGCAACAGGCAATGGTATATATCATGCCGGTTATGTTTGTGTTCATCTTTATGAGCTTTCCGGCAGGACTTAACTTGTATTATTTCTTGTTCAACTTGTTCTCGATTGCACAGCAGTATTATATCACCCATCACTTAAAGGGTGTTACCTTAGAACCGGTTAAAAACACCAAAAAGAAAAAAGGCTTCATGGAGCGCATGATGGAAGCTGCTGAGCAGAAAACAAAATCGCAACAAGGGAAGAAGAAGAACTGATAAGGCAAAAAATATTTTTACTGACACAAAATAATATTACGGAATTATGAAATTCCGATTTTTAACGCTCGTTGTAATAATTTGCAGCACGATATTATGGGCGCAGAAAGAACGAATTGTTTTGCGCCCACAATACCGGGAGCGTGCTTTGCCCTATGGGCAAAGTGAATTAGTGCCAATTTATCAGCCGGTTGTCGGCATAAGTTTAAGTGGCGGCGGAGCAAGAGGGATAGCACAGATTGGTGTCCTTAAGGCACTTGTTGAAGAAAACATCCCCATTGATGTTGTAGTCGGGACAAGCATGGGAAGCATTGTAGGCGGCCTTTTTTCAATAGGCTACACTCCTGATGAACTTGACTCGATTATGAGGATTACCGACTGGCAGGACCTTCTTGCCGGAAACTACCGGAGCAGCAGAAAGGACCTTTTCGTGGAACAAAAGCAAACCGAGGACCGCTCGGTTATTGAACTACGATTAAAGGGATTAACCCCAATTTTACCGAATTCGATAAATGACGGACAACGTCTTACCAACTACCTGAGCCTGATTACACTTCAAGCCCCCATACGGGAGCAACAAGATTTTAATCATCTCGAAAAAAAATTCCGTGCGGTATGCACGGATTTAGTAACAGGTAAGCCTGTTGTTCTAAAGAGTGGCTCGCTGGCAAAAGCACTCAGGGCAAGTTCAAGTGTTTCTTTTCTCCTTTCTCCGGTTGAATTCGATTCACTATTACTGGTAGATGGCGGTCTGGCCGCGAATATTCCTGTTGAAATTACCAGAGCAGAGGGCGTTGATTTTGTGCTTGCCGTTAATACAACCAGCGAATTGCATGATGAGGCAGAGCTTGCGATGCCGTGGAATGTTGCCGATCAGGTAATTAGCATACCCATGAAAATTCTGAACGAGCGGCAACTTAAGCAAGCTGACTTTGTAATTACCCCGGAGTTGGGCAGGAAAACTTCCACCGATTTTTCTAATCTTGATTCTGTTATTTTAGCAGGTTATTTAAATACTAAAAAACAAATACCGGCTATTAAAAACAAGTTGTTACTTTGCCAACAGAGAAAGATGAAAAACTCGCCTGTGATATTGAACAATCCGGTCATTATCTCCGGCCCTGAAGACCTGAAGGAAAAACTGCAAACAGTGCTTAAAAGTGATTCTTGTTCGGTTCAAATTATCGAGGAATTCCTTCACGTGGTGAACAAGGATGATTTATACTTGAATTTAGAGGCGGTTATCAGCCGATTTGATTCATTCGATGCAATTGCGTTATCAGGAAAACGGGCAAAAGTAATTGAATCCCTTTCCTTTTCGGGTGCGGGCAGTATCCATAACGATTCTCTCAGGAGTATCATTTTAAAGGCTACCGGCAGGCCATTCAGCGGGAGATATACGTACGACCTGATAAAAAGCGTGCTTAATCAGTACCGTTCACTCGGTTACTCGCTTGCCCAAATTGATACCATTCAATACAATGATACCGACAATTCATTGTACCTGCATATTGATGAAGGACGAATTGATAAAATTAAAATTACTGGGAATAAGTTTACCAGCGGAACTGTCATCCGCCGAGATATTCCCATACAGGAAAACTCGCTTTTTGTCAGTTCAAATCTCAGTCAGGCATTAACTAATCTGAGGAGCTCAAATCTTTTTGAAAATATCGTGGTAACCTATGAACCGCATCCCTTGGCAAACACACTTAAATTTGAAGTGGACGAAAGGATTAGCAGCGTTGCAAGGTTGGGATTTAAGATAGAAAACGAAAACTGGCCTCAGGTAAACATCGATGTTCGGGACGAAAATGTTTTTGGATCCGGAACAGAGGTGGGCATTATGAGTTATTTAAGCAAAATGAGTAATTCTTTTGCGTTTGAGCATAAGGCGAACAGGATTTTTGATACATATTTTACCTATAGCCTTATAGGGTATTACCGGTTCAATGATATCCTGAAATACGAATATATGACAAATACCCGAACCCGGTATACGAAACAAGCATCCGGAGAGTACCGTCAGAGTTTTGGCGGCGTTTCACTCAGTTTAGGAACTCAAGTGGCGCGCTTTGGCAATGTTATTTTCAAAGGGGCGATTGAATCGAACAAATTAGAAAACCTGACTAAAAGCCCGGTTACTAATAGTAATGTACGGTTAGTGACTCTGAGGGCTCAAACGACTGTTGATACGCAGGATAAATACCCCTACGCGACGAGGGGAATTAAATTTACCGGCTTTTATGAAATTGCATCTGTTAAATTTGGCAGCGAAATAGGCTATACGAACATCGGCGGTGAGTACCTGATAAACATTCCGGTTGCGCGTTCGCATACGCTCTCTACCGGGCTTAAACTTGGTTTTGCTGATAAAACGCTGCCTCTAACCAAGCAATATTCCCTTGGCGGCCAATATTCGTTTTTAGGTATGAAGGAGAACGAATTTCGGGGCAGGCAATTGTTTGTTGGTTCGTTAGAATACCGTTATCTGTTACCATTCAAGATGTTTTTCGATACCTACGTTCAGGCAAAATACAACACGGGCTCCATTTGGGAATTACAGAACGAGTTAAAACTCTCGGATTTTATTCATGGTGTGGGACTGACTCTTTCCTGGAGCACGCCGATTGGCCCAGCTGATTTTAGCATTGGAAGAACATTTTCACTTGTTCCGGATGTTAGTCCATCGTTATTCAAACTCGGCCCTGTTTATTTTTATTTTTCTATCGGGTATTTGTACTAATTGTTAAGATGTCCCGGCTTTTAAGCCAATGCCTCCCAGGAGTGGTAAAGTGTCAACTTAAGCATTTTTTCAATTGGGACTTTGCGGCTAAGTCCCCCTTTTTTGAAAAGGGGGTGGTAAACCGGGGGAATCGTTTTTAGGCAATGTTAACGCCGCTAAAACAATTCTCCCGTCTCGCTAAAGTGATCCACCCTCCTTTCGAAAGGAGGGACTTGACAACGGATGCTTCTTTTTTCTTAATTTAACAGCATTGCTTTTAATCCGGGATACCATGCACAAAGATTTTCGGGCTTCAGCCCAATTTTACGTAATATGAGTTAATAAATTTATCCTTACATTTTGAGATAATAATATATTGCAATCAACCAATAACATACATATAGGACTTGTTCAGTATTCACCCTTATGGGAAGATAAACAAGCAAATAAAGATAAACTGCTATTAATCACCGGCCTGATGGATAAACCGGTTGATATACTTGTTTTTCCTGAAATGACCCTTACCGGTTTCTCGATGAAGCCTGAAAAATTTGCTGAAAATGCAAACGGTGAAACGTTTGATTTTTTTGCCAAAATGGCAATTCGAAAAACATGTTCTGTTATCTACGGGTATATTTGCAAAGAGAACGGCAATTACTACAACGTGCTCACATGGGTCGATGAAACCGGGACAGTTTTAAGTTCCTACCGGAAAATCCATTTGTTCTCTTTTGCAGGTGAAAACCTGCATTATACAAAAGGGAGCGGAGTTGTTATACAGGAGCACAAAGGTCTGCGGTTCGGTTTAAGTATTTGTTTCGATTTAAGGTTCCCTGAACTCTACCGTACCTACGCGCAAAATAAAACTGATGTTTTAGTTAATATAGCCAACTGGCCGGTAAGCAGGGCAATGCATTGGAACACATTACTTCGGGCACGAGCCATTGAGAATCAGTCGTATGTGCTGGCGGTGAACAGAACAGGAAACGACCCGTTTGTACAGTATCCGGGTGACTCAACATTAATTGACCCCTTGGGTAATATAGCGGCACACAGTAATCAGGCCGATACAATTGTAAACGCTCTTATTGAAAAAGATACAATTGTAACAACAAGAGAAAAATTTCCGTTTTTAAATGAAACACAATTAATATAGTAAAGGAGTGGTACTTGAGTAAAATCGTCATCACCGGCGGAGCCGGTTTCATCGGAAGTCATATAGCTGAACAATGGCTGGAACTTGGACAAGAGGTAGTTGCTGTTGATAATCTCAGAACCGGCAAACGTGAGAATCTCGCGCATATTCCGGGTGTTCAATTTATTGAAGCAAGTGTAACGGATAAAAAAACTTTAGAACAATTATTAACAAATACCGGCGCAGTTTATCATTTTGCATCAATGGTTTCTGTGCCTGAATCATTTGAAGACCCGAGAGAGTGTTTTGAAATTAATACATTTGGGTTGTTAAATATTATTGCCGCGTGCCTGCCTCAAAAGGATGCGAAAATTATGTACAGCAGTTCAGCCGCTGTCTATGGCGATAATCCAAATTTACCCTTGAAAACTACCGCTGCGGCAAATCCCTTGTCTCCTTATGGCACTGCAAAACTTACAGGCGAACAATTATTACAGCAATATCACGTTGAAAATAAACTGCAGTATGTCGCTTTCAGGCATTTTAATGTTTACGGGCCGCGGCAAGATCCCAAAGGTGCATATGCTTCGGTAATTCCATTGTTCATCACAAAAGCATTAAGGAACGAGGATATTACCATTTATGGGGATGGTTTACAAGTTAGGGATTTTATTTACGTGAAAGATGTTGCAAGGGCAAATGTACTTGCATACAAGCAGACAAATGTCAATGGACTGTTTAATGTTGCTTCTGGCAGCGAAATATCAATTAATACCCTTGCAGAGCTGGTTATACGGCTAACCAAAAGCACAAGTAAGATAATTCACACGGGAAAAAGAAAAGGTGATATTTTATTAAGTACTGCCGATGTCGCAGCTACAAAAGATATACTCGGCTTTTCACCTGTATACACAATTGAAGAAGGATTATTGGAAACAATAGAGTATTATAAAAAAACTATATTTTAGTAAGGGTGATTCCTTCAACAGCAAAAAGTTTTCTTTTAACATCAAGACCGCCGCTGTAACCGCCGATACTGCCATCGGCATTGATGACGCGGTGGCAGGGTATAATAATTGGTAATGGATTGGCACCATTTGCCTGACCAATGGCCCGGACAGCCGCAGGGTTTTTTATCTTTACTGCAATATCTTTGTAACTCGCGGTTTTTCCGTACGGAATTTTACCGAGCTGCTTCCAAACTTTTAACTGGAATTGTGTCCCTTCTGGGGCAACGGGAGTTGGTCAAATAGTCCAAAAAACTCGATAGCGAGTGGCGAAAGGGAAGGAAGCATATATTGTTTCGTAAAAGGCTGGTTCATAAGAATGAACGAAAGGCCTTCTTTTTTTGAGATTACCGAGAAGGAAATCCCGGCAATCTCAAAAGAGGTAGAAAAAAACTCATCAGAATACATATATTATCCGGTAACAACCTGAATCGCGGGGTTCACTTCTTTCTTAAGTACGCTTTCAATCGCGGAAAGGGTTCCGTTTATCGCGCTCGGACAAGTTCCGCAAGCGCCCTGATATCTAACTTTTAAAGTGAAATCTTCAAAACCCAGTACTTCAAGGCCGCCGCCATCGTAAGCTAATGCCGGGCGGACTTTTGTGTTTAAAATCGTGTTAATCATTTGCAGCATGGCATCAGCATTTACATCCGAGACAGTCAATTCTTTTTCAACCGGAAGGTGATTTTTATCAAAATGGCTGAGTAATGTTACAAATGGCCTTTGAATTTTGCCCCAGTCACTATCTTTCGATTTTTCGATGGTAACAAATTTATCCATATAAAAAACCGAAACAACACCTTCAATCTCAAAAATACTTCTCGCTAAAGCGTCGTGTTCGGCTTCCGGTTTTGAATTATATTGCCGTGATTCAAATTTTAACAGCTTCTCATTCAATATAAATTTTAATGCATGAGGGTTTGGCGTCAGTTCTACATCAACTACATGATACATATTATCTAATCCTAAAAAAAATTACGTCAAAAGATACGTGAAAGGGATATACACGTCAAGTACAATCAGTAATTCTTTCGATTTTTCCATAAAAATTTTAGCCTGTCGAATAAATTTTTCTCCTGCCCAAGCTGTGTCGGCAGATAGAATTGTCTCGGTTTCATATCATCAGGGAAGTAGTTCTCTTCAATGAAGTGATTATCGAATTCATGCGGATACTGGTATTTTTTACCATAGCCCAGTTTTTTCATCAGCCCTGTAGGTGTATTACGCAAATGCAGGGGCACAGGGTAGGCTGGGAGAGACCGGACAGCCTCCAACGCGCTATCTATACCAAGATATGAAGCATTGCTTTTAGGAGATGAAGCCAAATATGTCGCGCACTGTCCAAGAATTATCCGTGCCTCCGGCATGCCAATTTTATCAATTGCAGAAAAGCAGGATTCGGCTAAAACCAGCGCATTTGGTGAGGCATTCCCTATATCTTCCGAAGCAAAAACGAGCATTCGCCGGGCAATAAAAAGCGGATCTTCACCGCCTTCAAGCATCCGTGCCATCCAGTATAACGCGGCATCCGGGTCACTGCCCCGCAAACTTTTTATAAATGCCGAGATGACATTAAAATGTTCTTCACCATCCTTATCGTATAACTGATTCTTTTTTTGGGTAACGGTTTCAAGTATTTGATTCGTTAAAATAATCTGATTATTCACCGAATCAGTTTGTGTAAAAGTTATCGCGGTCTCAAGGATGTTCAACATGATGCGGGCATCACCCCCGGCAAGATAAAACAGGAATGCTTTGTCTTCGAGGGTAATTTGCAGTTTTTTCAAGGAATCATCGGTATGCAATGTTTTTTCAAGAATAGCTTGTAAACTCATTTCGGTTAAACTATTCAAGACGTAGGTGCGCATTCTTGAACGAAGTGCAGGAATAACTTCGAATGAGGGGTTCTCTGTTGTTGCACCAATAAGCGTAATTGCACCGGATTCGACAGCTCCAAGAAGGGCATCCTGTTGCGCTTTATTAAAACGGTGAATCTCATCGATAAAAAGAATAGTTTGCCGGTTACTGAGACGGAACTCCTCAGCTTGCTTTATAATTTCACGGACATCCCGCACCCCGGATGATACGGCATTCAACTGAAAAAAAGCAGCACTTGCCTGATGGGCAAGCAGTTTTGCTATAGTCGTTTTGCCTGTACCCGGCGGACCCCACATCAAAAAGGATGAAATCTTTCCGGACTCGAACATAACACGTACCGGTTTTCCTTTGCCGAGTAAATGCTCCTGACCGAAAATATCATCGAGATTGTCCGGCCGTATCCTCTCGGCAAGGGGTGGTAATAATGTACCGTTGCTCATGGTAATCGGCTTATTCCATTATCTGATAAATCGCGTAAGAATTACCCCAGAGCGCAAAGCGTAAAAGGTTTTCATCAATCTTTATTTTTTCAATACCGTTCAAATCCATTACTTCTTTCACAGGAACCGGATATTCAATGATTTCACTTTTATTGCTGAGATTAAAATAAACCAGTACGGTTTCATTTTTATGCTTCCGTAAAAATCCAACAACCCGGTTATTATCTTCCGAAAGAATCCATTCAACTGTTCCGATACGCAATGCTTCACTATAATTCCGCATTGCTCCCAATCGGCGGTATAAGCTAAGCAGATTCCTGTCTGCCTTAACTTTATATTTTCCTAGACCGGCAGTAAAACCGGAAGCTGCTGTTATCCTTTCATCCTGATAAAGAAGTTCATCCCAGAGCATTGGCTTGCGGTCGTGCGGGTCATTGGCACCCCACATTCCCACCTCATCACCGTAATAAACCATGGGGGCGCCCCGGTAGGTAAACTGGAAAGCTGCAACAAGTTTTTGCATCTCGTACGTATCAGGTTTTGGTTTCCCAACATAATAGGTAGGATTCTTCTCATCAGACTCGCGGTTATAGACACGGCCGGGGTTAGCAATCATCGATGACAGGCGCTCGGTGTCGTGCGAGGACATCAAGTTCTGTAACACATATAAATTCTCTTCGGGGTAAGCAATATCAATCTGCTTCAATGCGGCAATAAATTCATTAGTAGTCATTTCCTTTTTATTAAAGAAAAAATCGCTCACTGCATAAGCAAAATTATAATTCATCAACGCATCAAAAACGCCGTTGATATTAATAAACTCGGATGAGAATTCCCATAGTTCACCAATAATTATTGCATCGAAATTAACCGACTTTACATGTTTACGGAAGTCCTTCCAGAAACCGATTGGAACTTCTTTAGCAACATCAAGCCGCCAACCGTCAACACCATCCGAGGTATTGCCATCATTATCCGGATCCATCCACCTTTTAACAGAAGCGAAAATGTAATCTTTTACTTTTGGATTCAAATTATCAGTGGTTCGGTTAAACTCGGGTAATGATTTATGCCCCCACCAGCCTTTGTAGTCAAATTCATTTTCAGGGGTTGCAGGGTTATCAAACGATTTTACCTGAAACCAGTCTGCATACTTTGAGTCTTTTCCATTTTTTAGAATATCCTGAAAAGCCCAGAATTGTACACCAGTATGATTAAAAACACCATCGAGCACTACTTTTATGCCTTTTCCATGCGCCAGTTTTATTAGTTCGAGCAGTTTTTTGTCGGCGGAAGACCATCGCCATGTTTTTGGGTTATCGGGTACTTCAGCCTTCATTAATGCGGCATCTGCCTCAGGAGCCGAGCCGAAATTTACATCGGCATGATGAAAAGTTGAACCATCATATTTGTGCATCGAAACGGCATCAAATACCGGGTTAAGATAAATTGCGCCAATGCCCAGTGATTTGATATAGTCCAGTTTATTAATAATTCCTTGAATGTCACCGCCATATCTGCGTGAACCCATTTTATCCCTGAAACTGCCAGCCTGTTTTTCCTCCCACTCGGTTTGGGCAAACCAGTCCGAAGTCCAGGACACGGTGCACCAGCCTTCGGTATTGCGGTTTTCGTTTACAAAAACTTTTTCAGCCCGGGGGTCATTTGCAGTATCGCCATTATTGAACCGCTCCGGAAAAATCTGATACCATGCAATTCCCTTTGCCCATGCAGGCGGTATGGATTGCGCGTTGGAATTAACGGAGGCAGCAAGCGTAAGGCATACCGAAATAATCACTGATAAAAACAAAGGGGTTCTAAAGAAACCATTATCCAATGACATGGGAAGACAGGTGTGAAACCCGGCAGTTTTCATATTTTTTATATTATTCATGAATAGAGTTCCTCTTTCATTGCGAGCAGTGATTGGGTTAAATCAGTCGGGGAATACCCCAGTTCAGACTGAGCCTTAAGGATAAGCAAACCGGAGTTAAGGGGCCTGTTTGCCGGTTGTTTAAGTTCGTAAGTAAGAATTGGTGAAATAAGTGATTTATCTAAGTTGAAAACATCGGCAATTTCCATTGTAAATGCAAACCGTGAAATCACGTCCATTCCCCCTATATGCAGTAATCACGTCTTATTATTTTCTATTACTAAATTTATACCGGAAACAAGGTCATCAATAAAAGTCGGGTTGTTCAATTGGTCAGTCACTATTTTAATGGGCTTTCCTGCACGGACAGTTTCTACAACCCAACGTACAAAATCGAGCCTGCCATTTGGAATGATGCCGTAGAGTACATTAGTTCTCAGTATCGAATATACTGCTCCACTGATGCGAAGGGCGTTTTCAGCAGCGAGTTTTGTCCGCCCGTAATAGTTTACCGGCTGCGGTTTATCTGATTCACGGTACGGACCGTTTTTACCGTCAAAAACATAATCGGTTGAGATATGTATAACTCTTGCATCAATAGCTCTGGCTGCCTCAGCAATGTACTCAACACCCGAAACATTTATTTGCCATGCAAGCTGCCGTTCGGTTTCGGACAGGTCAACATTGGTAAATGCCGCGGCATTGATAATAACATCAGGACAAAAATCTTTTATAATACCTTTAACGCTTTCCCTGTTGGTAAAATCGTTAAATAGATATTCAACACGCGGGAATTTGATTGTTTCATCGGGAGCAGCACCGGCAACTTCACAATCCGGCAGCATGGAAAAAAACTTGGTACAACGCTGCCCGAGCATACCGCTCGCACCAAAAATCAGGATACGTTTTTTAATTGTTAAATTTTGAGACATCTGCTAATAGGTTAGAAAACTCAGAAAAATTTCTGTAACGGGTAATACATCCACTTGCAACAACAGCAAGCCGGACGGCTTCTTCCGCATTTTTATGAGTAATATAATGATAAAAGAAATATGCCCCAAATACATCACCGCAGCCGACCTTATTGCGAACCTCGGTTGCTATCGCGGGTATGTCCAGTTTTTTCAATTCGGCATGGTTCTTCGTGTAAAGGCTAACCCCTCTTTCACCCTTTGTAACAATAAAGTATTCAGGTTCCAAATTGAGAATTTGCAGGGCAATTTGTTCTTCGGTATTGCTTGTCTCCGAAAGTGTCAGTACTTCATGCTCGTTTGCTTGGATAACAGTTAAGTTTTTTGCCCATGCATAAAACTGTGGAATGGGTCTGAACTCCCGTACTAAACTATTGCCGACTCCACGGGCAAGCGAATGGACATCAAAATAAATAGGTCCTTTGAAGCGCTGCCGCAGACCGGAAAGTGCATCCGCGTCCATTTCGAACCCCGAAATCATGTTGATGATGATGCCGTCAAAGTCTTGTAAGTCAACATCCGGCAATACAACCGGGGTATTCAGGTTTTCAAACCGCTCACAGCGTTCTTTCTCATCAAAGATGGTAAGGTGTACCCTTGGTATCCGTGGTGTGGATGTGCAAAAACTCCGGTCGAAACTATCAAACGCCCCTGCGAATAATTGATAGTGCTCATCTTCGATAAGTGTGCAAAGAAACAGTTCATCGGTTTCCTGTTTTAATAAACTGAGGGTTAGAGCCGTGTAGAAAATTCCACCTGATATGGTCAAGTACCGAATGGCCGATAACTAAAAATTTCATAATAAACTTATCTCCATAACATAAAATGCTGGCAAATTTTCCTGATACCGTAAATGCAATTTTTGAGTAGTGCCCAACTTTCCGTAAGTGGGGGAGTGATAGACTTCCTGAATTTCAACATCGGCAGAGTCGTTAGCAATAAAATACTGTACCCTTACCGACTGCCCATTGTTCGTTAACAAATATTGCAGGTGCGTCTCTTTTGTAACCATAACTTCCGGATGCAAATGTAAACTTGATGCGAGTATATGCCCTGCCCCTCCCATGAACTCGTCTTTTATTTTCAATTTGCCGGAATCTTTTTTAAAGTGAAAAGTCCGCTTACAGATAACCGGATCATTTAAGCGGATATAGGCAAAATGCTGTGCAGATAATAAATCTTCCGTATCGTCAGTTTTCCATTCCAGAACAGATGGTTTTGTCAGGTCCGTTTTAATTCCGGTTGTACCGACAAACTCCGCTAATTGTGTCAGGTCTATGTAAAACGTATTGTGGAACATTACCGAACGCAGCGCGTTCCGTAATTCGCTATTTGCGTAATAAGAATAGGTGCCGCTATCCACGATAAATGGTACACCCTTGTGTAAGAGCTCAAAGGTAAACGAGTCATTGTGCCCTGGTGCCCCGTGGCCGTGCTTGCCAATCTCTGCGGCTTTTACAAAGATTGATGTCTCAGCATTCCTGAGCATATAATGGCCGCCGTATATTAACCCTGATGAGATAACCGCTCTTTCACCTGTTGAAATAGTGGAAAGGTTTCCAATTAGTACTGCCGGGAAATGGATGTAATGGTTAAGAGTCGGTTTTAGTGCTGGCCAGACCGCTGACCGCTTGGGATTAATATAAAAAGCAGTGTTGAGCAATTCGATGGTATCCGGTGTTTTTTTTGTTGGGTCAAATTGCAGAATACCGGCAGGCACATCATCACCAACGTTAGGAATTGCCCCGTCCGAGTGAATGTACTCGCCAAGCACCTTATTTAAAAGGTGATAGGTCTGTTTAAGATGTGACGTTAATTCGACATTTGCAAAACGGCAGTGCAATTTTAATAATTGTATTACTTCTACTAATAAACAGTGGCTTGGCAGTGAATGAAAATAGGCTGCACCATCCGGGAATACCTGCTTCCGTACTTCCTGTTCAAACTGTTGTATCGATTTTTTTACAAGTTGCCTGCCAAAGTCGGATTGGGCAAAAATGGTTCCCGAAAGAAACAGAGCGAGCAGGGTAATGAGTGTTTTGTGATCGGTAAAGCGCTCACGGCTGATTGAAGACTCGAGAAAAACAGCATGGCTGAAAAACAAGGAGAGCAGTTCCTTGAAGATTTCGGGCTGCTGTTGGAGATAACCGTGGAGCAGTACAATAATGTAAAACAGATTGACAGCCCGGATTGCAACTTCGGAATTATCATGCCATTGTATTCCGATGCCCATACGGTTCTTTTGTTTGAAATGCCGCAGTACATCAATACAAGTTTCGGCAAATCGTTCTTGGCTGTTTACATTGTACATAACCGCGAGGGTGGTGCAAAAATGGAGCCTTCCTAAAATAAGCGGTACCGCTGCCTCGGCATTAACATTTTGCTCCTCGGGATTAATCTTCCATGCCGGAATATCCGGGTAGATGAATGAAGAAAAATAATCGGTATTCCATGCAAGTGCAGATAGTGAGGAAATCTTTATCTCTTTTTGCAAGATTCTAAGATTACCTGAGAGAATTTTTTCTGCATGCAAGGCAAGTTCCACGGCACCCGACGGGTTTGCCTCTCTCCACGCGGTTATTCCGAGCTGGAAACTGCCGTGAATCCGTGAGATATAGTTACCGGCATAGGCAATAATGGCGGGGGAGATAAAGTCAGGTAACCGGTATTCCTTGTTGGCATAAAAAGCCGCTTCAATATCCCTTCTGAACAGGTTACGCTTAACGCTGAACAAACCGAAAAGTTGAATTTTTTCAAGAATACTCACGAGACAAAAACTCCTTGCCGAAAAACACTGGTTAATTAGGATAAAATGATAATAGTAATTTCTAAATTATGAATTTTACGGAATAAATTGTGAGTTGTCCGGTTTGTTTTATGGGAAATTATGGAACAAAAGATGGGGCGGTTAGTCAAAGTAAACCAGATGCTTGATTGCTTGACTCAACATTGGGGCTGATGAGGAAAGTTCAGGATAGGTGATTGGCTAGTGAAAACTGTTTTTATCAAATGCGCGGATTGGCTTGAGATTGTGCTTCGTGTTTAACAATTGAAATTTAGATTTTTCCATTTTCACTTGAGGCATTACAATTCCACTTAGAATCACCTGAATAATGCCGTCTGATTTATCGGCAGGTATAATTGCCACTAATAATGATACCGACACTGTACAAAATCTATTTTATTATCGCTGACAACGTACACCAGACGATGTTCTTGTGTTAATCTTCTTGACCAAATCCCCGGACCCAAATAGCGAAGCGGTTCCGGTTTGCCAATTCCTTCAAATGGATCCCGCATTACTGCTTCTACAATATCCAGTACACGTAAAGCCACTTTACGATCGACTTTTACCCAATAAGCCAAGTCTTCCCTGAACTCTGAGTGAAAAAGACTAACTCGATCTTTCGGAACTTTACTTTTCAAGGCTGAATTCCCGTTTCAGTTCAGATATTGATTGCGGGGTTTCAGTACTCTCATTAACTTTGAATAAAGCCTGTAATAACCTTTTGGCATTTCTAGGCGAACGAAGCAAATGGGCAGTTTCCTGAAGACCGGACAGTTCACTCTCCGAAACCAATACCACATTTTCGACATTTTTACGCTTAATGATGACAACCTCTTTATTTAATGAAACATCATCCAATAACTTGGCTAAATTAGCACGCGCCTGTGTATATGTTATACTTATTGCCATATTAAAACCTTTTGTGTTGTACAGGAACAATGTACATATAAAAGTGGAATATTCCAACGCGCTTTGTTTTAACCTGTTTGAAATAATTCCAATCTTATCGTTTTTGCTCACCTAATACACTATTTATATATTTAGAAAGAATTTTAAGATAAGCTACCCGCCTGCCATCTATGTTATTGAAATACAAATCCTTATGTTCGCCTTTGGGAATTATTTCCAGAAATTTTTTTAGACCGGGAGCAGCCGTGTAAATTCTTTTACCCATTTCAGGCGGGGTAATGTTATCATTTTCGCCTGTTACTACCAAAACCGGACATTTTAAGTATTTGACCTGCCCGATATTATCAAGGCTCAATACTGCTGAGTCGGCGTTTATAGTTACCAACCAGCGCAAATACCAGGGCGCATTGTTTTTTAAAGCAATATCCCGCATTTCAGATGTATTGGAAATTGCCCCTTCAAGAACAACACCAGCAACGGGACAGGTATTGCCAACACGAGTGGCCACAAATGTTCCCAGAGAATGACCGTAAACGATAATTCGTGTTGAATCAATATCTTGGCGTGAACAAAGATAGTGGTAAGCTGAATAACCGTCTTTATAAATTCCCTGTATTGTGGGAGTTCCTTCACTTCGGCCATATCCCCGGTAATCAATCAGCATCAGATTTAATTCCATGCTTGTCAACGTGTTTATTACGTCCGGTGTCAAACGATTCCAAAGGTAAAAACCGTCTCCGCCTAAATAAAGGAAAGTACCTCTGGCATTCTTATGCTTAAGAAACCAGCCATATAAAGTTACACTGTCTGTTGTAGAAAAATAAACTTCCTCAAGTTGGATGTCTTTATTGAGTTTACTTACCTTATTGATTTTAAACAAATCTTTTTCCGTTATGTGAAAAGAAATGCAGGATGATAAAATAAACAAAGGAAAAAGTATTATAAATAATCGGCTCATGCGTGATTAATATCCTTTCAAAGTATCAAAGGAGTAATGTTGAGTTAAATTAACGATTAATGAACAGAAAGAAAAATGTCTGAAATAGATTATTTACCATAGAAATACAGTTAGTAATGTATTCCTACTATAAAGAGGCAATATTAATGACAATTTTTGTAAAAGTCCCAAATATAATTTAGTAATCAATGAGTCCAAGATGCAATTACTGGGCATTTTATTAAAATAACAATTGTAAGGGCGGTATCCTGATGACGAAATTTCATCTCCCAAATTGGAGACGGCCGGGAAATACCTGAACGAGACCAAGGAGCTTTTAGAATGGTTGATACAAAAATTATAAATCTCGTGAAGAAGTATCTGAATGTTTTGTCGTTAAAAGGCATTTTCATCAGTAAAGCCTTTGTGTACGGCAGACAAACTAATGGAACGGCAACCGGGGAAAGTGATATTGACTTGATGTTAGTTTCACCGATGTTCGCTGAAGATACCGATAAGTATGCTCCGGCATTATGGTTATCAACCAGAAATGTCAGCTATAAAATCAGAACAACTGACCTCACATCAGTAAAAAAAGTGTCGAAAAGCTGGAAGTATTTGTTTTAGAATCACTTGGAAATAATTAGTTCTGAAATACCGATTTAGAATCTAGGATTTGATAGTGATACCAAAAGATAACTTTTTGTTCGCCGACTTATGAGAATTGGTGCCATTGGCACCTACTGTATGTAGAAAATTTAAACCCCATTTGCATCTGCGCTCCGTAGGTGCGCACCAAATCGTTGTAGAACGGTAGTCTGGAAGAGGACAATATATATAGGTGTATTGCCTTTTTTATAGACTCTATTACCGGGGTAATTTGGAGCACTCCTAACGGAGCGCACTATTCTATGGGTAACTATTTTTCTACAAACAGATTACTCCTACCGGAGCAAAAAGGCACCTCACTTTTA
>JACPGF010000227.1 GCA_016182615.1 Ignavibacteriales bacterium | reverse complement strand
TTGAAAATTATTCAGCGGTTGGTTATTCCTGAACGTCCGGGAAGAGTTTACGAACGAAAACCTAAGTGTGCTATGAAGTTCCATTTGAATCAAAGGCGTGTCGCTTGATTGGCATTTTCCTTAAGTTGACACCATTGCCCTTCGGGCACCCCCTTTTCGCAAACGGGGGACTGAGCCGCAAAGTCCCAATTGAAAAAAATCCTTAAGTTAACACCATTGGCTCTAAAGGCCGCCTTGCTCATAGAATTGCTATAAGAACCCCACAGAATTAAAATCACGTATATACTACGCTGACAGAGTCCCCCTGATATTGTTATTTTACCCGATATCCGTAATTTATTGGTACTTCAACAAAATTTTTGAATCGTGTTATGCATTGGTAAGATTTGCTTTCTGAGGTACAAGTAAGTTTTTGCTCCACTGCAAGAGCACTCATTGAAAAAATTATTTTTTATAAGTACTCAGGAGGCACAACACATGAGGAAAGCATTACTCTTTGTTCTTTTAGCAGGATATGTAATTGCATTTGCAGGCGATGGGAAAGAAAACGGCAATACACCCAAAGCCAATCCACCTATATATATTGCTTTTTTATGGCATATGCATCAGCCAATTTACTGGCCATACGAGTCCATTGTACAAACCGATGCGAATAGCCGGTTCCCGTTCAGCGTGACAGATATTCATAATCAGCGTACCGGCCCTTATACAAGCTGGCCCCGTAATGCAGTCGAAAAGGGTATTACAGCAAACCTGCCCCACTTTGGCGCCCAGGTTAGTTTTACCGGCTCGTTAATCGAGAACCTGAACAACCTCGAAGTCAACGGCAACGGTAACTTCTCAAACTGGAAATCGAACTGGAATGCAATCCGGCCAAAAAAAACAAGCCTCAATAATCCGCGCATGGATTTAGTCGCCTTCGGTTATTTCCATCCACTCATGGGACTAATCGATTATCAGGATATACGCAAACAAATACAATACCATAAAAATATTTTCACGCAAAACTTCCCGGGCACTTACTCGAAAGGCATGTTCCCGCCTGAAAATGCGTTTACCAATAGGATGATTCCCGCGCTTGTTGCGGAGGGTATCGAGTGGATACTCGTTGATAACGTCCACTTTGACAGGGCTTGCGTTGGTTATCCGTTTAGCACGGTTGGCAATATTTACGAGCCAAACAAGGCTGACCAGTTGAACCCCAACCCGAATGACTGGGTGCAGTTAAACGGATTATGGGCTCCCACTAAAAACTCGGCAAAATGGGGGCGTCAGCCGCACTGGGTTGAATATGTTGACCCCGCTACAGGCACAAAAACCAAAATGATTGCCGTTCCGGCAGACCGTTACATGGGTAACGAGGACGGGCGGGGCGGTTTTGGCGCGTTGAATTACGAGAATGTTATGAGCCAATTAGAGAGCTATAATACTGACCCGAACCATCCCATCCTGATAGTTTTACATCATGACGGTGATAATTATGGCGGTGGCAGTGAAGGGTACTACGGCGGCAACTTCCAGAGTTTTGTAAACTGGGTGCAGGCTAACCCCTCGCGTTTTGTCTGCTCAACCGTGCAGGATTACCTGCAAATGTTCCCACCGGCAGAAACTGATATAATACACATTGAGGAAGGCTCCTGGAGCGGTGCCGATAATGGTGACCCCGAATTTAAGAAATGGCTCGGCGACCCTGATGCGCAGGGCTACAGCCCCGACAGAAACAGTTGGGGCGTGTTAACTGCCGCTAAAAACCTGGTGTTTACAGCAGAGCAGAACGACCCGAACAATGCTAACACGCAGACGGCATGGAAAAATTTACTCTGCGGTGAGGCAAGCGATTACTGGTACTGGGATGGTTCGCTGGGTGGTATCTGGGATACGCACCCTACCCGGGCAGCCAATCTTGCCATTCAAGCAGCTCAATTAGTTTCGGGTACGGACAATACACCGCCTACTATTTTTATTCCGCAGCGGGAGCCTTATAACCCGGGTGGTACCGAGTGGAACATATCGCAAACAAGCAACATGAGCGTGTGGTCTTACGTTTTTGATAAAAGCGGATTGCAATCGGTAACGTTAAAATACCGTGTTGACTCTGACGGCTCAAATTCGGCTGCAAATATTGATAATGAAACATACGCGGGCGGCACTGATGTGGGTTCATGGATTGATGTTACAATGACCGGCGCGGATAAACCCTCGAGCACTAACCCGCCCCCTGTTCTAAAAGCAAAAGAGTTTACCGCTTCAATAGATGGGCTAAAAAGTAAGCTGATTGATTATTATATCGAGGCAGTTGACAACAATAATAACACCGCGAAAACACCAATACGCCATTGCTGGATTGGTGACGGCTCAGGCAGCGGCGGAACCGGAAATCTGAATATTTCATGGGTACCTCTTGCGGCAACAAAAAATGACACGATAACGGTTGTTGTTAAAAACGCTTCGACCGGCGCGAAACTGCACTGGGGTGTAAACAATACCGGTGCAACATGGCAAATGCCTGACTCGGCCTACTGGCCAGCAGGTACGGTTAAGTTTGGCGGTACAGGCCCCGCGGTCGAATCACCGTTTGTTGGACCGGATACTGCCGGTACTCTGACGCTAAAAATCGGGCCTTTCAATCTTGCCGGCAAAGTTGTGGACCGTGTTGCATTTGTTATACACTTTAACGATAACACGTGGAATAATAATGGCGGAAACGATTATCATATAACCTTTGATACAAGCGGCAGTGCGCCAATATCATTTGTAATGGATGGGCAGTTGGACAGCAAAACCATTACCGCATCTACTTCAGGAACCGAACATTTGTATATCGGGTGGAATGGGACTGACCTGTATGTCGCAACAGAGTCTGCACAGGCTTCCGGAAACGATGCCTTTATTTTTGTTAGTGACTCGCTGAGAGGGCTCATTGCTGCTCCATGGGGTAAAGCCGGTAAAGTTGCCCAATGGGGCGCGTATCTTGCCAACGAAAGCACCAATAACTATGTAACCTGGAGCGATGCGACGGGAACAAATGCAAAAGCCGCCGGTGCAATTCTTGAAGGTACTCTCCGCATAAACGGTGAGTTCGGATATATCCCTGCTAAACTATATATAGCAGTAGGTAAGTACGCCACTACCGATGGCGGCGCACTGCAAAAACAGTTGCCTGCCGGTAATGGAAATGGCGATATCGAGAGTGTTGAATTCTATGCTTTTGATTATGTGACCGTTGGCAATGCAGTTACACGAACACTACGGCCGGTTTCTCTTGAGTTAATGCAAAATTATCCTAACCCTTTTAACCCTTCAACGGTTATCAATTATTATTTACCAAAAAACGGAAAAACGCTCCTCAAAGTGTACGATGTTATCGGTAATGAGGTACGCACATTGGTTGACCAAGAACAGGAACAGGGAATTCACTACGCCCAATTTGATGCCACAGGCTTAAGCAGCGGTGTTTATTATTACACGCTAACTTCAGGTGGTGAACGGCTGACAAGAAAAATGCTGCTGGTGAAGTGAGAGATAATGTAGAATGTAAAATGTAGAATGTAGAATGAAATGTGTAACTGCTTTGATGCAACGGGCATGAGCAGCGGTGTTTTCTTTTACACGTTAGCCTCCGGCGGTGAACGGCTGACAGGAAAAATGCTGATGATGAAGTGAGAGATAATGTAGAATGTAGAATGAAATACTGACCATTTCGGAAAGGCTCTTGCTTTTAATACAGCATTCCAAAGGTATAGATTCTTTCTACATTCTGCCTTTCCCCTATTCTCAATTTTTCATTCTTCCTCCCGCTTTTTACACTATTCTCAATTTTTCATTCTACATTTTACATTCTACATTTTACATTATTATATTCATTCTTCATTAATTTTGATTATTTTACGTTTTTGTATCTGTTATACTTTTCAGTTTATTTCCATGAATTATTATCAGGTTTAAAATTAAATCGGTTTATTTACATATCGTTTTTACTTTACTGTTATGTGCAGGAGTTTTTTACTCGTGCAAGGCACCGCGTGAGAACCCCCTGGATCCGGAAAACCCGGATGCAGTATTGACCATGTTAGAGGGTACTGTGCAAACATACAGTTCACCCCGTAAAGGAATAGCAGATGCCGTTATTTCGCGGGGCAGTGAAGTATTGGCAAAAACGAATTCTGCCGGATATTTCGTGGTTAATTATACGCAGCC
This sequence comes from Ignavibacteriales bacterium, assembly GCA_016182615.1. Lineage (GTDB taxonomy): Bacteria > Bacteroidota > Ignavibacteria > Ignavibacteriales > Ignavibacteriaceae > JACPGF01. The sequence continues at coordinate 1,757 of JACPGF010000227.1, read as the reverse complement.
GGTTGACGGGTGGTATGTATTCCAACGGGATGGATATGCTGCTGATTCGCTTTTTATTTCATGGAGCGGAGCCAACAAAAAGAGTATTGATATACTGCTTAACCAAATACCAACCCTCGACAGCCTTTTTGTTTATAGTTCGGTAGAAAGTAACGTGTTGCTGCCCGAAACAAAAGTGAAACTTGTTGTAATGGCAAAAGTGAGTGATAAAGATAACGATATCGACTCAGTGTTTGTAGAAAACAACCCGTTAAGTTTTCACAGGGTACTGCCGTATAACGTGAACGATAAATTATTTGAAAACTTGTTTTATGCAACCGACCTTAATGTTGGCGAAATTGCCGATGTTATCGGAACGCAGCTTTCTGTCATTGTAAAAGATGCAGCGGGACGAAAACATAGTATTGGCTCCGGCTATCTGAAAAGAATTCTTACTGAACCTCTGACGATAGACATATCAACAAATCAGGACTCATCAAACACCCCGGATTTAAAGTGGTTTGATATACCGGCAGCTTTTGATTACACGCAGATGGTTCAAATATTTACCGATGAATTGTTTCCAACCTTGGCATGGCAAAAAGCCGCGATTCCTTCAGATTCCACCCATGTAAAAGTAGATAAGACCCTGTCATCCGGAAAATATTTCTGGATGATCTGGTGCATTGATAATAATCAGAACCGGATAAGCTCGCTCCGTTCTTCATTAATTGTTAAGTAGAATACAGCTATGGATTTTAAAAAAGAATTCGATAAAGTTCGCTCGATTGACAAGAATCAGTTTGATGTTTTATACCAGATAAGCAAAACCCTTAACGCGGCAAAGTATCAAAAAACACTCTTCGAAGAAACTCTGGATATAATTATCGAGGTGGTTGACGCGGAGCGTGCACTATTTGTTACCTACGATGAGTCCGCGAAAAAATTCTCTATCGTAGCTGCACGCAATATTAAACAGGAAAATATCGAAGATCTCTCTACCTTCTCTTCCGGTATTTTACAAAAAGTAATATCCGAAAAGAAGCCCATCATTTACCATGATGTACAGGGCGCTCCGGGTGTATCGCAATTTCACAGCGTGCTTATACACCGGATTAAATCGGTGCTTGGCGTTCCTGTGTTCAGACAGGGGCAAATTGCCGGAGTAATACTTGCCGACAGCCAGATGAACAGGAAAGAGTTCACAGAAGATAATTTATTCTTTCTTGATTTCTTTTCCAATCTCGTCTCCCTCGCGCTGGACCGTATCAGCCAGTACGAGGAGCTTCTCGATGAGAACACTATTCTTAAAAACGAGTTGATGACAAAAAGCAAAATACCCGGATTAATCGGTGAGAGTTTTGCTATTAAACACCTTACTTCCATGATTCATAAAGTTGCAAAAACCGATGCGACGGTTTTACTTACCGGGGAGAGTGGTACCGGCAAGGATGTTGCAGCTACTGCAATTCATCAGCTCAGTTCACGCGTTAATAAACCTTACTTGGCGCAATTCTGCGGCTCGATACCCGATTCGTTACTTGAAAGTGAATTATTCGGCTACAAAAAAGGTGCTTTCACCGGTGCTAACGGTGATAAAAAAGGACTCTTCGAAGTTTCGAGCGGGGGCACTTTTTTTCTTGATGAGATAGCGGATATATCGGTTGCATTGCAGGCTAAACTGCTGCGGGTTATTCAGAATAAAGAAATTATGCGGCTCGGTGACTCACAAACAATTAAGGTTGATGTGCGGATAATAACCGCGACAAATAAAGACC
>JACPGF010000214.1 GCA_016182615.1 Ignavibacteriales bacterium | reverse complement strand
GGCCGGTTGCAGCACCCGATCCATCACTATAATAACCTAACATACCGGGATTAGTGGCTCCATTAGTGTTTACCTGTGCAAAACTTGCTCCACTATTTGTTGATTTGTAAATACCTAAAACTCCGCCTCCGCTGTTAGCTACAAGTTGATATACAACGGTTGGGTCATTGGCAGTAACAGCAAGTTCACTACGGCGACCATTGGTTACGGTAACAGCAATAGACCAGGTATCACCTGTGTTTGTTGACCGGAAAACGTATGCAGAACTATACCCAACGGTTGAAGCATAGACAATACTTGGATCACCGGGTTTAAACTCCATGTCAATAAATCGATTGACATTTGTTACTGACCATGTTGCCCCACCGTCTGTTGATTTCTGAATGCCGTCAGTTGTTGTCGCGATAAGAATCTGGTTGTTTGACGGGTGAATAAGTAACCGGTAAACAAGTTTCTTGTTACTTGCCGTATAAGTTAAACCCGTGGCATTCCATGTTGCACCGCCATCAGTAGATTTTAATATTCCAACACTCGCGTTATCTGCAACCTGGCCGCCACCCAAAGACCACATGCTGCCGCCGTCCCGGTCTCCGGTAACAATATACATGGTATTGGAAGTCGCATAGTCGTTTGTAAGAACAATATCACTAACACCAAGAACGGATAAATTATTGTTTAAAATTGCCCAACTGCTTCCGCCATTGGTGGTCTTCCATAATCCTCCTGAAGGGCTGCCAACCCAAAATGTATTATTGTCTGTGGGGTGAAACGCTATACAATTTATTCTTCCAAGTCCCGCGTAGCCGCCATCCGAAGTAGTCGTTCCTAAATTGGTCCAATTCTCATTGTATGTGGATTTTTTCTTCAAACTGTTCTCAGTTTTCGCATATTCAACAATAGCATTTGTTTTAGGGAATTCTCCGGTAACCCGATCGACCCGCTGTTCCCAATAATATTCCCACCGTTTAAATAAATTCCAATTGGGGATTTTTTCGGGTTTGCCATTATTGGTTAAAGGGCTGCTTGTTAACTGCTTATTTTTCGCGAAGTCATTAAACTTCTTTTGTATCTCGTAAAAATTTTCGGGTGAGTTGTTTTTAGACTCCAATGTTTCAAGAACACTTGCAGTCTGCCCAATGGTTATGCAATTTGTAAACACAATCAGGATTACAGTAAATAGTTGTTTCTTCATAATCAGGGATGCTCCTCATGTCTCTAAAAAGCCGTTTGTTTTTTACTCCAATAAATCAACGCATGTTGTATGTTGGATCGATTTGATTTGTATTCAGAATTAGCAGTACAAAATACGGATAATCCTCAACTTATAACAAATTCTAATCAAATTGGTGTGACCTATGATATAGGGATTATAGAAATTTTGGAAAGCATATTCATACTTTTACATAAACCTTTCTTTACAATTTAGGGAATAGAGCACTAAGCTTTCATTCCATCTTTTCTTGAGGAAGGGCTGCTAACTTCCCGACAAATTTTTGTGAGTTTTACTACATCGTAATTTATAAAAAGCCCGTTGCACAATTTTGTTTTATATAAGATATCCCTGCCGCTTAAGAAACATTAATTCCGTTCGTGCCATAATTAATTCGAAAATAAGCAAATAGCTTTATTTTTGATTCAGTTACAAAAAAAATCTATAATCAAAACTTTATTAAAATCAATCACGCATGAAAAGTATATGGAAATAAAAGATTTACGCGGTTATGCAATTGCACCGAGTGACGCAGAAGCCGGATGGAGCCCTGCATTCAAGGCGAAAATAAAAAAAACTGCCATGAAGGTATTTATGGATAGTTTGACCCTTAAACAAAAGCTTTTTGTTTCTTTTTGGTTCATATTGGAGAAAAAGCGGGCAGAAAAACTTGACTTAGCTGAGATTCTGCAAAAAGGCATGCGCAATAAAGCGTTTATAAAACAGCAGTTAGAATATATTGCCCTGTTTTCAGCAATAAAAAAAACTGTTGGAAAAAATTTGGCAATATCAATAATGTATAAGGTTATGGATGCTACAGCGGTTGAAGGGCTCTTATTATCACTGCCAAAAGTTGAAGACATAAAAAATGCGGGTGAACCATTTGAGGTTTTCCGCTTATTTTTTGAAGCGATGCCCCGTGCTTCTAAAAAAGCCGGATGTTTGGATGTAACTATAATAGAAAATTCAGAAAAGGTATTACAGTCACATACACATTGGTGTATTTGGTTTGAATTAGCAAAAAAAATGCAGGTACCTGAGGCATGTATTCCAAATTGTTATGCAGATGATTTAGCATTCCCGGACTATTTCAATGCTCTCGGAATTCATTACAGTAGAAAGGGAACAATCGCTAATGGTGCACCGTGCTGTGATTTTAAATTTGAAAAGATGAGCATTGCATCAAAACTTCGTGAAGATAAATGAATCTGGTCTATAAGTTCATATTTGATTTTTTATGGCTTGGTGTTTGAAATAAGTCAAGGTCAAAATACTTTTTTAGTGTGGGCACACAAACCAAATAAAATTGTAACTACTTAGTTTATTCAAGTAGTATCGGTTTTAGTTGCTTAACAAAAACTAACAACTTAAGAAGTAAAACGAAATTCTTACTCAACTAACCTCAGACTTTAGTCTGAGGTTTAAATAACCCCAAAATCTCAGGTTTTAGCCACCATATTCTACTTAAAATTTCCGGATAAATTTCCAGTGGTTAAAGCCTGTGGTTTGATGGGGTGTGTATCCTCAGACTAAAGTCTGAGGTTCGGTGATGAAAATTAGCATTGATATGCGCTAAATAGTTACATAAAATGAGTCATTCCTTGTCCAATAAATGAAATCTATTTTGCTTTCTCAATCTGTATTCACAAAAGTGATGGATTGAAAGATTAGCATTTTTTTTTGAACTGAAAATAAAATCCTCCCCGGCAGCAATAATTGTAAAAGTTAATTTACTTAAGGCAGCACGATATCTTCAACTTTTTGACAAACAAAATAATAGTACTCATCATCCCTTGCATCGTCAAGTTTTATTGGTATGGTACTTTCATAAACTATTTTTAATCCGCTGCGGGTGAGTAATGACAACCAAGCACTTTTTGTCAAAACACTATAATGATTGGGATTAGTTTCATGGTGTGAAGAAGTATCCGGTGCAGGAACCTCTACATATAAATATCCACCTTCTGCAAGCACCCTATTGAACTGCCATAATGTGAAGAACGGGAAAATACTATGCTCTATGCAATGCCGTGCCCAGATAAAATGGAAAAAGTTGTCATCAAAATCCAGAAAAGACTGATCCATTTTCAAGACAGTAAATCCTTTCGATTGACAGACCGCAACATCCTCATCATTTAAAGTAATCCCGATGGCACTATAATTGTGTTTTGTAAAGTATTCTAAAGCAGGTCCCTGCCCGCAACCGACATCGAGTATTTTAGCATCACCGGGCAACGATATTACCTTTAGCAGCTCATCAAGTACACTTTCTGTTATATATGTGTGCATTTGTGAAGGCAGTTCCGGGTAAGTTTCCCCCTCGATTTTTTTAAGGAATGCTGACAATTGATTGATAGAACGGTTATTCAAGGGCATATAGACCTTTTACAAAATTTAACTACTTATTTTAGAATAAGATATGGAACCATTAGTAGAAAAAAAAATCAAACCTATATTTACTTAAAGAACTTTGCGGGATTTATTGTAAAGAATTACAATGTAATGTAGGCAGTCGATTAATGAAAATAAAGCCAAGTTTATGCGTTTAACTAGCATAAGCAGCTTAAGTAGTACTGTAAAATACTGATTCCTTAACCTTAGATTTCAGTCTGAAGTCGGAGATAAAAATTATTAATGATTTGCGCTAAATAGTTGCATCAGATTTAGTACCATTGGCATAAAAAATCGGCATAAACTGCCGGGAAATTTCAGCAGGTTTTGTAGTTGCAATTTAACTTCTTGAAGAAGTCCAGTAAAAAAAATTTGCAAATAATTCATTTTTTACTTGACACGTGTGCATTTGCACACTATATTTAAATCATAATTTTTAACAATTCACATCACATTATTCAACTTTTAAGGAGAAGGTACTATGACAATAGCACAAACGTTATTAATGGAACTTAACGAAGAATCTAAGGCAACACGGGCAATTCTTGAGCGTGTACCTTTTGAAAATCCGGCATATAAGCCACATGAAAAAAGTATGGAGCTGCTTAAACTTGCCGTCCATGTGGCAGAAATTGGAGATTGGATTGACACAACAATAAGTACCGATCTTTTAGATTTTAGCAAGAATGAATATAAACCGGAAAACCCAAAAGATGTGGCTGAATTAGTAAAATACTTTGATGCCTGTCAAGCGAAAGCGCAAAAATCACTTGAAAATGCAAGCGATGAAGATTTAATGAAGGATTGGACTATGCGCAATGGGGAACAGATTTATTTTACTTTACCGAAAGTAGCAGTTATCCGTACTTGGTGCATGAATCATTTGATTCACCACCGCGCACAATTGGGTGTTTACCTGAGATTAAATAACATTCCCCTCCCCGGTTCTTACGGCCCTACCGCAGACGAAATGTAGTAGATTCAACAAAAAAGCCCGGGCAACCGGGCTTTTTTTTGTACTTCTCTTAAAAATTTGCCGTAATCATTACATAAGACCAAAAAGCCATATCTTCACGGTCAACACTTGCTGTATTGAATATAGCTTTCATAAACTCACCCGGGATGAAAAAACTTCCTCCCCAACTTAAACTGGTGTTTTTTACAAATTGATAACGAAGGGTGAGATCCAGTTCTTGTCCAAAAATGCCATCGGTTACTGAAGGTTCCTTAGCGGTAAGGAAGTGATGCAAGTTTGCACTAAAACTTAATGGATACTCTTTTGGTAAAATATCCCAGGTAACGTAAAAATCCATAAGGCCTAACCCGTACGTATTTTTGTTTATATCTGTAAAATAATCCATATAGCCGTAAAACTTATGGTTTGTGCCATACGAGGTTGAAAATACGTTGTTTTCTTTCAGTTGATCTTCGGTACCCGAAACAATATCAGCGCCTAAACCAATTTTATGCATATTTACCTTATAGGCACCGGAAATGGAAATAAGGAATGCACTCACATCTTTAATACTCCTTTTACCATCCTGATAAGCTGCCTCTAAGGTTGCCCATACAAGTTCCTCAGTATATTGCACTGTTGTGCCTAAGGTTAAAACAGAAGTATCCGGGTCAATAGTATTTGTTTTTTTTCGGTTAAGATCGTACAGTCCAAAAAAGTCCAAACTTGCTCGTGGTGTTATCTTGCTGTTGTACCATAAACCATATAAACTCGAAGTCGACTCAACGGGAAGATTAGCCGGGTAAACGGTTACATCGGCATTACTGATAAAAGAACGATAATCAGTGTTAGTCACCCCGAAAACGTCTAGTTTACCATTAACTTCAATTGACAATCGAGCTCCATCAAACGACCTTCCAACATGGCTCCAATGTGAAGCACCTAAAAACCTTTCTGTTCCATAGCTGAGTATAAAGCGCCCGGCTTGAAAACGGACCGGTAAATCGAAAAGATTATTTAATGAAACATAGGCTTGATGGACATCAAGATTTTTGGTATAGGTTGTCGGACTTCCTTCCTGCCCAAATACCCGTGAGTCTTGTGCCTGAAAAAAGAAATCGACTTTATCCTCGAAACTTTTTGCTGCATTTAACCGGGTTCTCATAACGGTCATAAATGGCATATATGACTCATTGTTAAAATCACGGCCATCGAGTTCTGATCGTATTTGAACTTGCCCGCTAAAAATCCAAGGGTTTTCTTGAGCAAATGTTGAACAAACTAAAACAAATAGTAAAAATAACACCCTAATGGTTCGCATCTATTATACCTCATTTTTAATTATTGGTTCATTTTAGATTGACGTTCTGCCGCCTTTTTGTCCCATTCTGGAATAACCTTATTCAAAAATTCAGCTTTGTCTAATTTTAATTTTTGCATATCCAAATTAATAAATTTCTGTGCTTTTTCCTTCGTAGATATATCGGGGAATGCTATCGGTGTTTTAACATTTAAAACCGCGAGAATTTTAGCCAACTCTATCCGGGCTTCACCTGCTTTTTGAATGGAAGCACCCAGTATCCTGCCTGCTTCTACCGGTGCATGAAAACTGCCGCCATGCGATGCTGCTATGTAATCCCAGCGCCATTGTGCCTGCCGGATTTTCGCCTCGATATGAGCTTTAACCATACTTGTTTCTGCTGTATGAAGCAGTTCAATTATCTTATCCTGCCGGTCATTTACGTTCTTCGTCAATGTCGCTTCGCTTTCGCGGTGGCATACCTGACATGAACCGGAAATATTGTTTAACGGGCTTTGCATATGATGATCGGAGAATTTAACGCCACCTTCACTTTTGTATGGCATGTGGCAGTCAGCACATGCAACTCCCCTTTCAGCATGAATTCCCATCTTAAATAATTCGAAATCGGGATGTTGCGCTTTTAGTATTGGGGTGCGGCTTAATGCATGTACATAATCTACATGTTCAACTTCATCGTAATATTTTTCCATGTCCTCAACTGTAAACCCATACTTCCAAGGGAAAGTGAGATATTTCTCAGTTTTGCCTTTGAAATAATACTCAACGTGGCATTGCGCGCAAACCAACGAGCGCATTTCCTGATGTGTCGCTGTTTTTATATCTTTGCCCATTGCCTGAAATGCCTCTGCAAGAGCAGGACGGGTTATCCGTAGATTCATCGACTTCGGATCATGGCAATCCTGGCAGCCAATCATGTTTACAACTTCTGAACCCAGTTCATTCCACGTTTTTTTGTAAAAATCCGAGGCACCCATTTTACTCATCAATCTCGGCACATCAGTACTTTTGCAGGTCCAGCATGTCGCCGGTTGCGGCTGATTTGTCCTTAATGTATTCCGGATATCTTTAATTGCATAAAAGTGTCCCCGGCCCTGATTATAATCTTTTGCAAAAGCATAACCAGCCCATAAAACCACCAGATTTGGATCGCGCGCGAGCATATCAACTGTTTTCGAACCGCCGTATTTACTTGCAAAATTAGTATCACTTGTCTTATAATATGATTCAAATTCTCTCGGAAAATTTTCACCCCATATTTCATTGCGCGGTTCCCATTCACCAATAGGTTTTACGATTTGAAAACGTTGCTGTGCTTCACTCCTCCGCTCAACAACCGAGGCGCCAAAAAGCCCTGCTAAAAATACAATAACAACAGTTGCACCAAAAACTGCCCAGGCTACCCATGGTTTTTCTGATATTAAGGTTTGTAACTTCGTCATATTAGTCCTGTAATTTTATTTGTTTTGTAATTGTTTTTCTATCCATTCAGGAAAGACCGGTGTAACACCGGGTACTCTTGCAAACGGAAACGAGGATAAACTGCTTACTCTTCCATGCGGAGTTTCACGGTGACATCCCCAACAAAGTCTTCCAGTACCGTGCTGAATGTTTTTATAGTTTGAGGTAACGAGTGAACTGGTATTGATAAATTCATAGTGGCACCTGATGCAGTTTTCCTGCACAACCGCTGTGCCCGCTTCTTTAATATGGATAACTTCCTGTTCCATCCTGAAAGTGAAAATTGTTGAATGCCTTAAACCATCCATTGCCTTAAAAGCATAGGTACTAATAAAATTGGTATGCGGCACATGGCAGTCGTTACAGGTGGCTACTCTTGCATGACTACTCTTTTGCCAGGTAGCAAACTGTGGTGTCATTACATGGCAATTCATACAGGTTTGAGGATTATCGGATAGATATGAAGCAGCATTTGAAATTCTTAGTATCGCAAGACCAATACCTGTAAGAACGCCGAGCAGAAGTATTACAGGGAATCGCCAGGATGCCGGTGGCATTAAGTGCTGAATAAGTTTTTTCATTGTTTACACATTTTTGATTTCTTAATCAGATTGTTTTATCTGATTCTAAATTACAAAATTTATATGGATTTACCAAAAGGTATTTTTTTTGCGTCTGCATTTTTATGAGGAGAGTTTTGCGTAATTTTATTTTTTAATGATTTATGAAAACCATGTACACAGATACTCACACCCATTTATTTTTGAAAAACTTTGCAGATGACGTCCCGGCTGTAATCAAACGGGCTGAAGAACAGCAAATTGAACTCATGATAATTCCGGCAATTGACATGGCTTCCTGTGAGGAAGTGATGAAACTATGCAGGGACTACACCGGAGTTTATGGTGCCGTTGGGGTACACCCGCACGATTGCAAGGATTTCTCCGGGAAAGATTTGCAACAACTTGCAGAACTGGCACAAAGCCCTAAAATTGTTGCAATCGGTGAAATAGGGCTGGATTACTTTTATGATTTTACACCTAAAAATAAACAGATTGAATCATTCCGCGAGCAGCTTGACTTAGCTCTCAAACTCGATTTGCCGGTCATCATCCATAACAGGGATTCGGATGATGATATGATGGAAATAATGCGGAGTTATGCAGGCTCTGGATTACGGGCACAATTTCACTGCTTTGGCGGCTCCTCTGCCCTGCTTGAGGAACTTGTTGCAATGCATCATTATATTTCGTTTACCGGCAACATTACGTTCAGAAAACTTGATTCTATCCGTGAGCTTTCCCTCAGTGTGCCTTTAAGTCAGCTATTACTTGAAACTGATTCACCGTTTATGACTCCCGTCCCACACCGGGGTAAACGGAATGAGCCCGCTTATATTCCCCTAATAGCAGAAACTCATGCTCAGTTACGCGGATTAACCAAAGAGGAAATCGGGCAGGTTACTACATTCAATGCATTTAAATTTTTCGGGATACAAAAGACCGCAGGATTAACATACACCTATAAACTCGGTCATGCACTCTACATCAACGTTTCTAACAGATGCAATGCCGATTGTATTTTCTGTGCAAGAAAAGAGAACCCGGTGCTTCATGGATATAATCTTGGTATGGCTAAAAGTGAAGAACCTGATGCTACTGTTTATATAAACGAAATTAAAGATCCCCGGCAGTATTCAGAGATTGTTTTTTGTGGATATGGTGAGCCGACCATCCGCTGGGAGACTATCAGGGAAGTTGCTGTCTGGGTAAAAGCAAATGGAGGGAATACCCGCATCAACACGAACGGGCATGGCAATATTATTAACAAGCGGAATATTGCACCGGAAATGGATGGAATAATAGACAGCATTTCAATCAGTTTAAACAGCCATGATAAAAGCCAGTATGCCAAGCTGATGCGCCTGCCTGAATCGTACTATGACGAAATGCTCGATTTTGCACAGAAGTGCAAACCATACGTAAAAGACGTTGTGCTCAGCGTTGTTGATTATCCTGAAGTTGATATAACCGCGTCAAAAGCAGTTGCGGATTCTATCGGTGTACATTTCAGGGTACGAGGGTATTTCTAATTAATTCCTCAAAAAAAAAGCCCCGGCTGACCGGGGCTTTTTTATAACTTTTATTTCATCAAAATCAGTTTTTTAATTGAACTGAATTTTTCCGTCCTCATTTCGTACATATATACTCCTGAAGGCAGATTTGATGCATTCCATTCAATCTGATAATCTCCGGCTTCTTTATCAGCGCGGAGCAGCTCAGTAACTTTCTGTCCAAGCTGATTGTAAATAATAATACTTACTTGTGCTTTTTCAGGTAAACTGAACTTAATTGTTGTGCTCGGGTTAAATGGATTAGGATAATTCTGTGACAACGAATAAGACACAGGAACATCCGCAGTCATTATCTGCAGAGCAGTAACGCTTTCTTGAGAAAAACGAACTGAGTTTAAACGGCACTGTTAATCAAAACATCAAGTGCGTCACCCTTAAAGAGTTCAACTAATTGATTGCTGCCAAAACGGACATCAAAAACACCTGCCGGAGGTACCGGAGGAAGTTCGTATGCAGCAGCATTATTGACTGCTTCTTTGGCAGTAAAAAGAGTAAATGATTTCCCTTCTGCGTCGGTAATAATAACACGACCCCATTGTTTATCAATGGTATTACCGGTTATTGCATCACCCTCTTTAACTAAACCAGTAGGTAAATTGAGTGTACCGGCCTGTGAAGCACGTACCCAATAGCCTTTTCCGGTTGTTAAAGCAGTTGCCTGCTGATATCCATTACTGTAGCCATAGAATGGTGAGGTTAATATACTTGGAGGAGTTGTTGTTATACCACTAACCGTAGCAGTAAAATCGTAAGCACCAATAATATTCCATCCGGCATTAACCGGGACAGTGCGTACTGCCGAAGGAGTACCGCAAATACTAATAGTAGCAGCCTGAGGATAGCGTAAGAAATAACCCTTGCCTAATGCTAACGTTGTTGAAAGCACGTAGTTATTATTGTAGCCATAAGCAGGCGAATTTGCAGCCGGGAATAAAACCGCGGTAGCCATACTTGTTGCTGTAACCGGAACCGAAAGAATATTCCAGCCTGAAGCTAAAACAACATCTTTACACATGCGGCCGGAGTATTCAATTTTTAATGCGCTGATACCGGTATTAGTTAGTATATAACTACTTTGTGATTTCATATCAACAGAAACAATTGTTCCGGTAATTGCATCTTTTAATGTAAACGAACCTGCCGGCAACGTAGCCGAATTCCAAGACAAGGTAACAGGATATCCACCTGCACCAGTTTGGAATTTTACAATCCAAGTTACATTCTGTAATGTATCTTTCCTGTAATCCTTTAATGAATAATCAGGAGGAGTTAAAGGTAATTCCAGGCGGCCATCAAAAACTCCTGTCGGAGGTGCCGGAGGTAACGGCGCTTCGCCTAATGCTGCATCGATACCGTCAGTTGCCTGAGGGGCTAAGCCAAAGGTTAGGTTTTGATTTTCGTTACCGTTGTCTTTTACATTGATAACATGCTGCCAGGTAATAACCGGACCCGCAGCTGAAATAGTGAATACATTATCACTCATATCTGTCACCGTTGCAGATGAAGCATCACTGATACGCACTTTACATTGTGTGGCTGGAGTATTTGGAACCGTCCATGCAAACGATGATGGGCTTGCGGCAACACTTGCAGCCACCAATGACCAGGTTGTACCATTATTAGTGGTATATTCAATTTTTACATTGGTAACATTACTACTCGTCCATGCTATATCCTTCATTGTACCTGCCGTCCAGTTTTCACCGCCATTAGGTGCGGTAACTGTAACAGTACCAACCGGAACACTACTGCCTGAATAACGCAACAGAACACCGGCAGGCCCGCCTGCTAATGCATGGTTCGCGTCATTAAAACGTACAAAATTGACTTCTGTTATACCAATTGGTAAAGTCTCTGCTGCCCAGGTAGTTCCATTATCGGTTGTTTTGTACATACCTGTTGATGAAGCTGCATAAGCAGTTCC
>JACPGF010000211.1 GCA_016182615.1 Ignavibacteriales bacterium | reverse complement strand
TTTTGTTAATACGACTATTGACGATGCATGTGTCTGTTCGCTGATATCACAGACAGCCCGTGCAAACGCATCAAAGGTATTTTCTTCGTCACCTTCGGGAATGGTAAACTGCATTTTTGGGCGTATGCCCTCAACGCTTTCTGCCATGCGCACGATGTTGTTCATGGTTTCAACTGCTTTAATTGGATATTTACCCACGGAAGTTTCGCCGCTGAGCATAACGACATCGGTGCCATCCCAAACTGCGTTGGCAACATCGGAGGCTTCGGCACGGGTGGGTATCGGGTTCTGTATCATCGATTCAAGCATTTGCGTCGCGGTAATTACCAGTTTGCCAACTTTATTGCATTCACGGATAATATTTTTCTGAATAACCGGAACATCCTGCGCGTTCATTTCAACGCCTAGATCACCACGGGCAACCATAACACCGTCAACTGCTGACAGAATGCGGGCAAAATCATCGATTGCCTCTTTCTTTTCAATTTTTGCAATAATTGGTTTGTTATATCCGCGCTCGTTCATCCATGCGCGCAATTCATAAATGTCTTCGGCTTTACGAACAAATGAAAGGGCAACAAAATCTATGTTATGCTTCAAACCGTATTCAAGGTCACGGAAATCTTTTTCGGTTACCGAAGGTGTGGAAAGTACCATGCCGGGCAGGTTCATACCTTTTTTTGGTTTCAGAAAACCGCCGTTTTCAATCTCGCAGAATACTGAATTCACGGTTTTCGAAATAATTCTCAGCCTAAGCAAACCATCATCGATAAGGATAATATCACCCACGCTTGCATCTTCTGCCAGCGGTGTATATGAAGTGCTGACCCGTTCACGTGTGCCGAGAAATTTTTCAGTGGTTATTTCAATCGTATCACCGGTAAAAATTTCTATCACGGGTTCACTCAACTCACCGATTCGGATTTTTGGGCCCTGCAAATCAAGCAATACAGCAAGAGGAGAGGTTGCTTTAATGCAGGCTTGTTCAATCGAGTCAAACAGGGAGTCATAAAATTCATAGTCACCGTGTGAAAAATTTAACCGTACACCATCAAGCCCTGCATCCATTAACTCGATAATTTTATCGGTGGTTCCGGTGGCTGGTCCTAATGTACCCAGTATTTTGGTTTTAGCGAAAATGTTACTGATTTCCTGAAACATCACTTAGCCTTTTTAGTTATTTTAGCTTTTGTTGTTTGTCTTGCAGTAGATTTGGCAGGTGCTTTTCTTGCCGTATTTGGTTTTGCCTTCGTTTTTGCTGCAACTGCTTTTCCTTTAACTCCGGTTTTATGTTTTTCCGGATGTTTATCCCGTAAAGGATTTTTTGCCAATTCATACATTATTTTAAGGTGCGTTTCAACCCGGGAAAAAATAGTGCCCTTTTCATATTTTTGGTTGACGCGTTTATTCCCGGCTTTCTTGCCGGTCAGTATTTCAATACCTTCCCCGATGTTTTCAATCGGGTAGATGTGAAATTCATTTTTCCGGACAGCTTCCTGTATATCACTTCTCAGCATCAAATCATTAATATTTTGTTTAGGAATAATAACACCTTGCTGCTTGGTTAATTTACGGGAATTACACAAATCAAAAAAGCCTTCAATCTTTTCATTCACTCCGCCAATCGGTTGAATTTCGCCCTTTTGGTTAACAGAACCCGTAACAGCCAGGCTTTGAGTCATCGGCAGATCGGATAACGCAGAAAGCAAAACGAAAATTTCTGCCGCCGAAGCACTATCACCGTCAATTTGCCCGTAAGACTGTTCAAAAACAATGTTCGAGGTAAACGTCAACGGGAAAAATTTGCCGAAAGTTTCCCTGAAAAACCCGGTAATAATTAATATGCCTTTGTCGTGAATTTTTCCGCTTAACCCGGCTTCGCGTTCAACATTAATAATGCTGCCGCTGCCAAGTGCAATTGAAGCAGTAATCCTGACCGGTTTACCGAATGAGTAATAATCGGTTCCATAAACGGCAAGACCGTTAATACAGCCAATCCGTTCACCACCGGTCTCAATCATAATAATGTTGTCGAGAATATTTTCCGAAAGTTTTTCTTCACTAAGGCTGTGCCGTGAACGCGACTTTTTGTAAGCGAGCTCTATGTGTTTACTTGTAACAACATTGTCGTTAAGTGTGCCTGCCCAATAGTCCGCCTCACGGGCAATATCTGCAAGATAGGAGAAACGGGTTGTCAGTTTTTGCTTATCACCTGCATAACGGGCAGCCATTTCTATCAAGTGAGCCACCGCGGTTTTATCAAATTCCTTCATGCCTTCTTCATCAATCATTTTTTTAATGACACGGGCATATTCCATGATAACCGTCGGAGTCCGTTTTATCTCACTGTCGAAATCAGCTTTAATTTTGAATATTTTCTTGAAATCATCTTCATAACCCGAAAGCATATAATATAGGTAATTATTGCCCAAGAGGATGACTTTCGCGTTTATTTCTATCGGCTCGGGTTTTAACATCGACTGCGAAAAAGCCATCGAAACATGCGAATCCTGAATTTCCAGTTTACGGTAATTCAATATCCGTTTCAAAATTTTCCAGGCGCCGGGCTCTTCAAACAAATGTACAGCCCTCAAAACAATATAACCGCCATTAGCCTTAAGAAGTGAACCGGCTTTAATTTTCGTGAAGTCGGCAAACCAGTTGCCGTTACCATCACTTACTTTTTCAATAGTGCCGAACAAATTCGTATTAGTGGGTGAAATCTCGACAACCACGGGGGCTGTTTTCATGTTGGAATTGTCGAGAATGATATTAACTTCATAATCGTGAAAATAGTCGATTGCAAAACCTTCGCGCGCGTGCGGGTCTTCTTTAGCACCCTTGAAAGCCTGAAGATTATCGAGTACATCTTCTTTAATTTTATTCAGGTAAAGAACAATTTTTGCATCCTCGTATTTT
>JACPGF010000210.1 GCA_016182615.1 Ignavibacteriales bacterium | reverse complement strand
TTTGCTTGGCACCCGGTATTTCTTCCCCTATGTTAATGGCCGCTATACCGGATATACACTGTATGTTAATGAATCGTATGCAAATACAAAAGGGTTTGAAATAAACCTGAATGTTAACCCCGATAAATATTTTTCCGGGAGTGTCACCTACACATATTCTGTAGCAAAGGGAAGCGCTTCTTCTGAGGAAGAAAACTATCCGGGCACTCAGGCCTCGACGCAGTTGTATTATCTCGATTTTGATCAGACACACGTGTTTAACGCAATCGGTTCGTTTACTATCCCCGAAGGTGAAGGTCCAGAACTTTTTGGAGGCTTCCCATTAGCCAATATGGATTTTAATTTGATATTTAAAGCAAACTCGGGATATCCTTACACCGCGGGTGGAAGAGATGCCGGTCTGGTTATTAAAAATGCACTCAGGGAACCAGCACAGCAATCCTTTGATTTATTATTTGGTAAAGAATTGAAAGTATTCGGGACGATGCGTGTCAGGTTATTTGCAGAAGTACTTAACCTGCTGAATACAAAGAACATTGTTTATGTGTATCGTGATTCAGGATCGCCCGACTATACACAGGGAAGCTTTTCGCTTGAATATATGAGAGATCCCTCCAACTACGGCCCGCCAAGATCGGTGCGTATCGGAACTTCGGTAAAGTTTTAATGAGAAAGAGTAGCAGCAATCCTATGAAAAGAATAACCGTTATCGTTTTTGTAACCATTGCTTTACTAAGCACCGCGTTTCCGCAGACAAAAGATAAAAACCGGGAAGGGCCCTTGCGGAAAATTAACCGCAGTGTTGACCGTGCGGCCGGAACACACAATGCAAGCAATATTGGATTATTTTTTGAGAACAGGGGTAAATTATATCCTCGTTCCTTAACTCAGGGCCCAAGCGGGGAGTATCCGATTAACAGCGGACACCATTACATCTACCGGATGAATCCGATGGTGGCATTCCCGAATAATGTTATACAGGGTAGATTTGCCACCGATGAAGAATGGGAAGCAGCTTTCGGTTATCATAATATTGATTCGGCACAGATTGCATTTAGTGATAAGCCTTATACCTGGCACCCAACAACGGGATGGCCGGTAAAAGATGCTACCGGGAAGCCAGTATTTAAATCCGATCAGGATAGTTATTGCGTGTTTAACGACAGCGGTAATACCAGAAAAGTGCTTGGCATACAGGTCCATCAAACCGGTTATACATACGGTGTTACCTTCGCGAAAAATATGATTTACTTCAGGTATGATGTAATCAATAAAAGCAATAACAGTTACGACAGCATGTACTTTAACATGTATTTTGACGGTGACATTGGTGATGCCAGCGGCGGTGCACTTGAATATCAGGATGATAGGTACGGGTTTGATTCCACCCGGAATATGGTGTACATGTATGATACAAAAGGCTATTCGTTAGATTGGAATACTAAATCGGGCTACATGGGAGTGGCATTTATGCAGACTCCGAAAGTGAATGGCAAAGAATTGGGGCTAACTGATTGTCACTATCTTATCTATGATTATGATCTCGATATTGACAGTTTGCAGTATGGCGTTATATCCAGCAGTCAATCTTTATTCAATTCGACGCTGGGTACTAAATATTTCCATACTGCGTCTGCAAATAATATTCATTATGATGATCCGGCGAAATTGCCTGCATCCGGAGCCGATTTGCTTTTTAATGCATCCTCGGGACCCTATACAATAAACCCGAATGATACATTGACATTTTATGTCGCACTGCTCGCGGGTGATAATCTAGCCGGATTGAACTATTCACATGAGCAGGCAAAAAGCACGCTGGCGAAAAATTTCGAATTACCCAAACCCCCTAACCGCCCGGCACTGGCTGGTGTTCCGGGTAACAAGAAATCGGTATTGTACTGGAACAACGCCGCGGAATTATCGATGGATTCGTTTAGCGGTGAAACGGATTTTGAGGGGTACAGGATTTACAAAAGCAAAGACCGGGGAATCACCTGGGAACAAATAAAAGAGTTCGATAAGGTTAATTCAATCGGAAGCAACAGCGGCATTCAATACAGCATGACAGATTCAAATGTTGTGAACGGCATGGAATATTGGTACTCGATTACTGCCTTCGACAGGGGCAGTGATCTTATATCCAGCCTCGAGAGCCCAATCGGCAATAACTTGCAGGCGTTAAATACGGTTTCAATCATTCCGCGCTCCGATGCAATAGGGCGTGAACCGGTTTCCGCAGCTACGGTTCAGCATTTTGGTACGGGAAATTCCAATTATAATCTTATTGTTGATCCGGTTGATAACGAATCTCTCAGCGGGAATGTCTATGACACTGAATTTTCCTATCTGGTATTAAAAGAGGTTGGTAATCTAAAAACGGCCGTAACAATCCAATATACCGATACTTTGTTAACGCAGCCATACCGTTATGGAATTCAATTTAAATCGGCAAGCACTGTTGATATTGTTAACTTAACAACCGGTGCACTTATTGGCAGGGCAGGGCTTGGATATCCTACCGGAGGCCGGACGTTCACTTTGCCTTCGGAAGGCTTTAATGTAAAGTTAGTGGATGAACCGGGAACAGCCACCGATTTGCGCCCGGAGGCAGGCGACATGATTACCATTAATTTTTCCGTGAAGGTGGTCAGAAATAACACCGATACGGTTATTGCATTGCGGCCAATCGATATGGGCCAAAAACAGGCGATAGATGATGGCGTTTTATTCTCACTGAATGCACCTGAAGTGATTCAGAATAAGTCGCGGGTTGGCGGCACTGAAAATATCGAATTGGAATTTTCCGTGGACAGTGTATCACGAGTGGTAAATGAAACATATTTACTTGCAACAAGTAATTACGGGTATGATTCCAGCGGTGCCGGTTTTATCGGCATCGTCATCAGGAGAGCAGCCGGGGACACCGTTACAGTCATCGATACTCTGTACGATCAGGCCACTTTTTCATTCAAGGGAATACGCGTTAAAGTTGTGTTTGACCCGAAAAAACCGCCGAAATTAACTAATCTCTTCTCCATCGAAACCGTTAAACCGGTAATGCCGTCTATCCGGGATAAATACAAGTTTACGATCAAGGGTTCCACGGTAAATACTGCAAAGCAAAGCAGCGAAATGCACAAGATACGCGTGGTGCCAAATCCATATATCGTTTCATCGTTGTTCGAGTCGGAGCTGGGTGAGTTACGGTTAGAACCGTTACGGCAAATACAATTTATTAATCTTCCCTCAAACTGCACAATATATATATTTACCGTTGCCGGCGATCTGGTGAAGACCCTGTATCACGATGCTACGGGTGGCACGGAGGTGTGGGACCTGAGGACAGAAAGCGGAAGGGAGATCGCTCCCGGATTATATATGTACGTCGTTAAAACGGATCAGAAGCAGTACATCGAGCGGTTTGCAATAATAAAATGATCAAGGAATTAATATCGTTGCTTTTAAGCAGGAGCTTACTATGAAAATAATAATAGCAATTACATTTGTATTTATCTTAACGGTTTTGGTTCCGGCGCAAAGCCCAAATCTGGGATCCTCAGGTGCGCAATTCCTGAAAATACCGTTGAGCGCGAAGGAATCGGGGATGGCTGGAGCCGTTGTAGGTCTAACTGATGATGCCAGTGCCATATTTTGGAATCCGGCAGGAATCGCGAAAGTTAAAAGTGTCAATCTGCATTTTTCCTACATGAAATGGTTCGAGCTTTTTGACATGAACTCCGCGGCTGCTGCCTACAACCTTGGCGAGTGGGGAGTGATTGGTGCCAGCGCGGTGATGTTCTCCACGGGGCAAATCGAAATAACGACAGAAGAATCGCCTAACGGAACACAGCAATATTATGATGCACAGGATTTAGCGATAGGAGTAACATATGCGCGGTATTTAACCAATGATTTTAATGTTGGCCTCACGATGAAATATATCAACCAGACAATCTGGCATGAAACCGCATCCGGTTTTGCATTTGATATTGGAACACAGTACGCGCTTGATTTCAGGAATCTGACAATCGCGATGAGCATGAGCAATTTTGGAGGTAACTTAAAATTCAGTGGCTCCGATCTTGAAGTGCGCAAACAATCAGATCCGAATTATCCGGTAACCAGATCTGCCCCCGCGGATTTGCGGACCAGTGAATATCCGCTGCCCTTGAGCTTTCAGGTGGGTGTCGGGTTTGATGTTTACAAATCGGAGTTTATAAAGGTTGTCGGCGGCATTGATGCCGTGCACCCCAACGATAATAACGAGCGTGTGCAAGTGGGCTCCGAAGTTTCGGTCTATGACCGGTTCTTTGTCAGGGGTGGTTATACTTTTAATCATGACACACAGCGGTTTTCCTTTGGAGCCGGAGCAAATGTACCCGCGGGTAATACCATCATCGATTTCTCGTATTCATATTCATATTATCACATTTTACCGGTTGTCCATAGAATTTCTGTTGGTTTAAGTTTTCTTTAATAAATACGGGCAATACAATAAAAACATGAAGAGAATTTTCGTTTCCTTGTTCCTGTTAAGCAGTTTACTACTGGCTCAACGTACGCCGTTGGAAGCCGCGGACTATGCCAAAGTTACTTCACATGCCGAACTCTCGGGGTTTATCAATGCAATCGCTGATACTTCCAAGCTCATAAAAAGCGAGGTTTTTGCCCGCTCTGTTGATGGGAAAGAACTCTACGCGGTGTACTTTTCGAAGGGAGAGTTTGGTAAAGACAAATCTAAAATAAAAGTACTTATTTTCTGCCAGCAGCATGGTAATGAGCAGTCCGGCAAGGAAGGGGCTTTGTTGCTTACGCGGGAATTACTTAAACCTGAAAATGCTTACCTGTTTGACAAAATTGATTTTGCCCTTGTGCCGCAGATGAATCCCGATGGTTCTGAAAAAAACAGCCGCAGGAATGGCAACAGCATGGATCTTAACCGGAATCATCTTATTATAACTGAGCCGGAAACAATTGGTTTGCATGACTTGTTTGATAAGTATTTGTTCGAGGTAACCATGGATGTTCATGAGTATTATCCTTATGGCGAGACATGGAAAAATTTTGGTTACCGTTCAAACAATGATATTGAAGCCGGCGTAACAACCAACTGTAACATATCTAAAAAAATCAGAGCGCTTTCAAAGAAAGAGTATCTCCCGTTCCTCAAAAAATATTTAAACGAAGGCGGCATATCATATTGTGAATACAGCCCCGGCGGCCCGCCGGAAAAGGATTATATACGGCATAGCACATTTGATATTAATGACGGCAGGCAGAGTCTTGGCGTGCAAAACACATTCTCTTTCATTCAGGAAGGAATGAACGGAAAAGATATACTTATTGATAATATCGAACACCGCACAAAGGGACAGATGCTTGGCATGCGGGCTCTACTGGAGTACACGTATGCCAATAAAGACAAAATTAAAAATCTTGTTGCAGGTGAACGGAAGAAGTTAATAACCGGAAAAGTGAGCCGTAAGGTTGCAATACAGATGGATCATTTCCCGGATGGCAGTAAGCTGCAATTACCTCTTTTATCATACTACTCCAATAAGGATACCATTATAGCCGTAAATAACTACCGCCCGGTGGTTAAGCCTTTAGTGGAAGTTGACAGGCCTGCAGGTTATCTTATCCCGAAAAATTTAACAGAACTTGTGACATGGGCAGACAGACATAAATTGCAGTATCACGACTACCGGAACTCTGACGGCAGTGTATTTGAACAATACATGATAGCCGGAATTGATTCAATGGATTTTGAAGGCGATATTACTGTTAATCCATATGTACAAGTTAAAAAGTTCAAAAAAGAATTGCCGGGCGGCCCGTATATCTTTATTCCCGTAAAACAGTTAAAAGGGACTTTAATTATAACAGCTCTAGAACCAAAATCGGAGCTAGGATTAGTTACTTATAAAAAATATGAGCACCTGCTAAAAAAGGGGGAGTTATTTCCCGTTATCAGAGTGATAAAATAGCGGTGTTGAAAGGTTAATTATATGAATATACTCGTGTTAGGCTGCGGACTGGTTGGCGGGCCTATGGTTATGGATTTGGCGAAGGATGATTCCTTCAGTGTGAGCGTTGCAGATTTTTCTGAAAAAAATCTTGACAAATTGCCGGGCGGTTTACCGGTAAACAAAATTGTACAGGATCTTAGTAACATTGGTGAATTGAGAAATTTACTAACCAACTACGATATGGTTTTAAATGCCGTTCCGGGGCATCTTGGGTTTGTTACCCTTAAAGAAGCCATCGAGTCCGGCAAGAACGTCGTGGATATTGCATTTTACCCGGAAGACCCTTTTCTCCTTGATGAATTGGCTAAACAGAAACAGGTAACCGCGATAGTCGATTGTGGTGTAGCTCCGGGCATGAGTAATCTGCTTGCGGGATACGTCAACTCTCTGCTCGATAAAACGGAAAGTATTCTTATCTATGTTGGCGGGCTGCCGGTTGTACGAGAATATCCATTCGAGTACAAAGCAGGATTTTCACCGGCTGATGTTATCGAGGAATATACACGGCCTGCACGGTACATTGAAAACGGGCAAATGGTTATCAGGCCGGCATTAAGTGACGCAGAATATCTAAACTTTCCGCAAATTGGTACACTTGAGGCATTTAACAGCGATGGTTTACGGTCGCTGATGTACACGCTACAGGTACCGAATATGAAAGAAAAAACATTACGCTACCCCGGGCACATAGAAAAAATGCTCGTTCTCCGGGAATCAGGTTTTTTCAGTCATGAATATATTGAGCTGAACGGAGCACAAATAAAACCAATCGATCTGACTTCTAAACTGCTATTTAACCTGTGGGAATTAAAAAAGAGCGACCGGGATTTTACCGTGATGAAAATAATTGTGGAGGGAGAAAAGAATGGGAAGCGGCTCCGTTACACGTACGACCTGCTTGATTATTGTGATGAAGAGGCAGGCATTCACTCGATGGCAAGGACGACCGGCTACACCGCTACAACAGCCATACGGATGCTGGCTAAAGGCATGTATAACCGCAAAGGCATTAGTCCACCCGAATATATAGGCACCGAACATGACTGCGTCCAGTTCATTTTGTCGGGTTTGCAGGAAAAAGGAATTAATTACAAGCAGACAATTGAAATTTTAAAATAAATTGAACTACTCAATGGAAAATTTAAAACACCGAATAATCTTAAGAAAATCATTTGTAACTAATCAGCATATGTTAAATAAATTCGAGTTTAGGCGTTTAACAAAAACCAACTGCTTAAGAATTCCAGTAAAATAATTATCACTTAACCTCAGACTTTCACGAAGTGATGGATACCCATAGTCTGAGGTTTAAATAAACAACAAAAATCAGGCTTTAGCCACTAAATTTTGCTGTATAATTTCAATTCAATATTCAGTGGCTTGGCATCCACCCCTTCGGGGAAAGCCTGTGGTTAGTTAGGTTGAGATTCCTCAGACTATGGGTATCCATCACTTCGTGAAAGTCTGAGGTTAGGAGATGAAAATTACTTTAGATATGAACTGAATAGTTACAATAAGTTTACCATTTTACATAAAAATAAAAGGCAAATAGCCGTTGCGAGGAATATTATGCGGATAGAAAATATTGAATTACGCCACACGAAAATGGAATTGGTTTCGCCTTTCGAAACATCACTCGGTGTTGAATTGCATGAGGAGCACATCATCGTGCGGGTTGATTGCGAGGGAGTAACAGGATGGGGTGAATGCGTTGTAGAGCCGACCCCTTCGTATTCGTATGAAACTTTACAAACTGCATGGCATATACTGGGCGATTTTATCATTCCATCTTTATTAGGAAAAGACTTTCCCGATTTGCAATCTGCATTATCACAGTTCAGCTGGGTGCGCGGCCACCGCATGGCAAAGGCCGGTGTTGAGGCAGCACTTGCAGATGCGTTTGCCAAGTCGCAGGGAATTTCACTTTCGAAATATCTTGGCGGCACCAGAAAAACAGTTCCCGTTGGTGTCAGCGTTGGTTTGCAGGCAACACCTGCGGAACTGGTCAGGGTTATTGGCGGCTATTTGCAGGACGGTTACAAGCGTATTAAAATAAAAATAGCGCCCGGCAGGGATATTGAACTGGTTAAAGCAGTCCGCAAAGAATATCCGGACATCCTTCTGCAGGTGGATGCGAATTCTGCATATACGCTCGATGATATTGCAATGATGAAAGAAATGGACGATTATAATTTGCAGCTTATGGAGCAGCCGCTCGGATACGATGATATTTACGATCACTCGCTGCTGGCGCGTGAGATAAAGACACCGCTCTGTTTGGATGAGAGTATTTATAATGTTTCCGATACCAAGTGTGCGCTTGCCCTTGGGAGCTGTAAAATCATAAATATCAAACCGGGCCGTGTTGGCGGTTATACCGAATCAATCCGCATCCATGACTATTGCGCCTCGCTTAACGTACCAGTCTGGCATGGCGGCATGGATGAATCAGGTGTTGGCCGCGCGGGTAATGTGGCTTTGGCATCGCTGCCGAATTTTTCTTTGCACGGCGATATTTCCGCGACAAAACGGTATTATAAAAAAGACATCATGGAACCTGAATTTGTTCTTAACGCGGATGGGACAATGACGGTGCCGGATAAACCGGGTATCGGAGTTGAAATTGATTGGGTGGAACTTGAGAAGGTAACTGAAAAAAAAGCGGTTTATAAATAAGTACATGCACACCGCGATCAGTATGCTGAGCAGGATACCAAAAATTTCACTTGCGCATCTTCCAACTCCACTGGAAGAAGCACCAAGGATGGCGGAAAAAATTGGCGTATCCAAACTGTATATAAAAAGAGATGACTTGACCGGGCTTGCCTGCGGGGGCAACAAAGCCAGAAAGCTTGAATATGATTTTGGCGAAATCGTAAACGGCGGATATGATGTGGTAATTACCGCTGGAGGAATACAATCGAATCATGCGCGGATGACGGCAGCCGCGTGCCGCAAACTAGGCTTGGATATTAAACTGGTTCTTGGCGGGCCGGACTTTACACTCCTGAAGGGTAACCTGCTGCTTGATGGCCTTTTTGGTGCCGAAATCCGCTATCTTATTGATGATGACGCGAATGACAGTCTTACGGTCGCAATGAAAAAGTGGGCGGTTGAATTGTCTGCGCGCGGAAGGAAACCGTATATCATCCCAATCGGCGGAAGCACGGGATTAGGAGCTTTGGGGTACGTGCAGGCAATGCAGGAAATTGCTGAGCAATTTGGGAACGGCAATGTGCAGATAATTGTTGGTGTCGGTTCATGCGGAACATTTGCAGGATCCTTGCTCGGCACTAAAATGTTTATGCCTCAGTCGCGTGTGATTGGGATTAGTGTATCGAGGACAGCCCCGGCAATAGCGGTACGAACAGGAGAATTGATAAGGGAAGAAGAGGAATTGCTGCAGTACCATTCCGGTGTGAATGCAATTGCAATTGAGTGCTATGACGAATATTTTACCGAATACGGTGTAATGACTCAAGCGGGAAAACAGGCAATCGATGACTGCGCTTTACTTGAAGGAATACTATTAGACCCCATTTATACCGGCAAAGTAATGGCAGGCCTTACGGGTTTGGTACAAACAAAAAGAATTGATCCCGCGGTACCGGTGATTTTTATTCACACGGGAGGAACCCCAATCATATTTTCATTTGAAGAAGACTTAGGAAAAAGTGTTAATATTACAAAAATTAAAACCGGGTTATAGGCAATGAACTTCAGGTGGATTCTCATATGTTTTTTACTGCTGGCAATTCAACCGCTTTCCTTTTCACAGGAAGGCAGGCAAACAAATCCTGAATATTTCCTTTCCCGTATTAATAATTTTTCTCACGCGGATCCTTTTGTGCGTGGTGAAGCCGTCACGGCAATTGCGAAACAGGTAGGCAGTGCGGTTCAATACTTACTGAAACCGCTCGTTGATACCAATGATGAAGTACGGAAATGCGCGGTCATTGCATTAGGTAAAATTGCCCCTGCCGGAACAGAAGCAATACCGTTGCTTACTGAAACTTTGAACGATAAAAAATCAGAGGTACGTTGGTGCAGTGCCATTGCCCTTGGAAAATATAAGGAGGCTGCGGTTTCAGCAGTTCCCCGGCTGCTTGTTGCATTAGATGATACCGATTCCGATGTGCGTTGGGCTGCATATTTTGCATTGACTAAAATTAGTAAGGAGTCAATAAATAAGGCACCTGATTTGGAGGGAATAATCAAAACGGTTGAATCGTTGACACCGCAGTTGATTAACGAACTGCATGTGCCCGGAGTTTCAATCTGCATTATAAAGAACAATGAGGTTGCATACGCGAAGCAGTTTGGATATGCAGATGTTGCTGCGCAAATGAAAGTAGATAGTAAAACGATTTTTGAGGCTTGCTCGATGAGTAAACCGGTGCTTTCATTTATTGTGTTACAATTGGTTAATCAGGGCAAACTGGATTTGGATAAACCGCTTTACCTGTATCTTGCGGAAGAATTTATCAGCTGTGATGAGACGTATGCTAAACTCATTACCGCAAGAATGATACTTGCGCACACTTCCGGTATGCCAAACTGGCGAAAGGGTGATGACGAAACCGGCGGGCCGATTCCATTGTACTTTAAGCCGGGTACCCGGTTCAATTATTCGGGTGAAGGGATATACTATTTACAAAGAGTGGTTGAGCATATTACTAATAAACCGCTCGATGTTTATGCTAAGGAGCAGCTTTTCGATAAGTTGGGACTCGAGTCCACCAGTTTTGTTGTTACACCAAAAGTTGCCCGGCATATTGCAACCGGGTATGATGCAGTGGGACAGCCCAAAAAGAAGGGCAATTATACGCATGCTAACGCAGCATATACACTCTATACGACACCTGCTGAGTATGCGCAGTTTATTACTGCAATCATGAATAACAAAAACGCACAGGACTGTTCGGTATCAGCGCCTCTGATTCAAGAGATGGTTAAACATCAAATCCGTGTTGATACACGTGAGGTAACTGACCGCCCCGGCCGGTCTCTTGGTTTGTATTCGTTTCGTGGGCTGGGGTGGGGTATCGATTCAACCATTACCGGGGATGTTATTTACCACAGCGGCTCAAACCAAACGGGTTTCAGGTGCTATTCCCAGTTCAGAATGAACGAAGGAAGCGGCATTGTTATCATGGCCAATGGAGAAAACGGATCCGAGCTTTGGACGCGCCTGATACGTAAGATTGGCAACTGGTAAATATATTTCGTTTATTTTCACTTCGTATCCCCGGCTTTTTACAAAATGATGGAGTAATTTGCCGGGGAGTTAAAACCAATCTTTATTTATAGTATTGCATACAGTAAAATGTATCGGTAAAACCGTCATTTCTATAAATTCCGCCATTAGCAACTGCATATCCTTGTAAAGCGAATTTAGTTCAACAATTAAAAAGCATCAGGCTATTGAACGGCAGCTTCTCAGATTGCCATGCAAGATGCCAGATACCCCGAGCGCAGCGGGAAAACGATCTGCAGTTTATTAATTGGTTCAGAGGAAATTCCGGTGAAGTTATTTAAACTGCGCGTAAATTTTTGCGGTTTTGGAAAAAGCCATTTTACTCCACCGGAGTTTCAATCTTTTGTACTTCTGTTTGCTGTATCTATTTCAGCCCTTGGGGCATGGATTTTTTCAATTGAGTATATCCGTCTTTGTAAAATTTTCACAATTCGTATAGCTGGAATAAGAAATGTCCTCATTTTTTAAGGTGGTCATCAGAGGAAAATTGTTTGTATTTTCCGAGGTCCCCTTTTTTGAAGGATAACGCACCTTTAATAAACTGGAAGTGCCGACTGTTTCATTCGCTGCAGCGTTCTTGCGGTTGGTAGTTTAACACCAAACTAAGAAATAAACCAAAGAAAAAAACAAAAAAAATAACCCATGTTAAAAAGAAATGCATGTTCTTTTGCCTCGCGGTAATTTTTTTCTAATTTTCAATATTCGTTTGAAGTAATTTCTTAATTAATTAAATTTTATTCTTATGGAAATTGATAAATTAAAAACCGGTCTCCGGTTAAAAAAATTTTTGCTGATGCATTTTGACGATCTGCAGGCAGCAGCAAAATTTCTTGATACGACCACCGGTTCGCTGCGTAATAGCTATTTTAACGGGCGCAGCCTGCCCGGGGGCGAACTGATTGCTAAACTGCAAAAAAAAGGCTGTGATATTAACTGGCTTTTCTATGGCAGGCAGGCGGGAGATAAAGCAATTGACCCTCCAAAACTTGAGTTCAGACTTGAGGAGAAAGTCCCTCCGGTTAAGCCGGAAATTGTCGATTTGGCTGACTGGTGGCAGAGTGAGGTTATAGACCACAAACCGGAGGACCACGTGTTTTTACAGACGGACAATGCCAATTGCGCCAGTATGGCTCCCTTGCTTTCACCGGGAGACCTTGCACTGATTTCTTTTTCACAAAAACCGCAGGATGGCGATATTGTAGCTGCCCGGTGGGAAGAGAACAAGGGCGAGTTTAAGGTATTCAACAATAATCAGGGCAACCCGGGACAAATAATCCTTACTGCTTATAATCAATCGGTACCACCGCTATTCTTAAAGCGGCAGCAGGTAAAAGTTTACAAAGTTGTACTGATAAAGAAAAAATAGTAACGGAAAATGAAGATAGCAGTTTTACTTTCCGGCGGTGTTGATAGTTCGGTTGCCTTACGTTTGTTGCAGGAGCAGGGTCACGACATTACCGCTTTCTACTTGAAAATCTGGCTGCAGGATGAATTTTCTTTTCTGGGCGATTGCCCGTGGGAAGAAGATCTGGAGTTTGCACGTGCCGTATGTTCGCAGGCAAACGTTCCCCTTGAGGTGCTGCCCCTGCAGGATGAGTACTGGTCGAAGGTTGTATCGTACACCATTCGTGAGATTAAAGCGGGCAGAACCCCAAACCCGGATATGTTTTGCAACAGTCTCATCAAATTTGGTGCTTTCGTCGATAAAGTTGATTCATCGTATGAGAAAATTGCATCAGGTCATTACGCGGTATCTGAAATAATTAATGGTGACGTGTTTCTAAAAAGGTCACCTGATCCGGTAAAGGATCAAACATATTTTTTAGCTTATCTTACTAAAGAGCAACTGGCCAGAACTTGTTTTCCTATAGGTATCTACAACAAGCCCGAAGTCCGTCAACTGGCTGAAGAGTTTAATTTACCCAATATGAGCCGCAAGGACAGCCAGGGTATTTGTTTCCTCGGTAAGATTAGTTTCAGGAATTTTATCAAGTATCACCTTGGTGAAGTAAAAGGAGATATTGTTGATATTCACAATAATAAAAAAATGGGTGAGCACGCGGGTTATTATTATTATACCATCGGGCAGCGGCAAGGCCTAGGATTAAGCGGCGGGCCCTGGTACGTGGTACGGAAAGATGTAGTTAATAATATTATTTACATATCCAACTCAACAGAAATGATTGACCAGACTATCAGCGAGTTTTTTGTTGGGAACATTAATTGGATAAACCGCCAGCCTGAACCCGGTGAGCCGTTAACCGTAAAAATTAGGCATGGGGTGGGCTTTTTTAATTGTTCATTTGAAGCAGCCGGGTATAACTCCGGTTTGGTACGTTTTGCAGGGAGTGATAAAGGTATTGCCGAAGGGCAGTTCGCGGTTTTCTATGCAGGCGAATACTGCCTAGGTGGAGGTATTATTGGACAACAAGACACTTTTTAACTGAGAGCAGGAAAAATACATGATACAAAATATATGGTTGTCATCGGTCGCAAATCCGGCTGGAGCCGCAGCACTTGTTGAAGAAGCTCTCCGGATAAAGTATCAGGTTACTACAATGGGACCGGTGATTTCTGAACACGTGATTCAATCACGCCACATGCAGGAATTACAGCCGAAGATAAAGCCGCATGATTTAATTGTTCCGGCGGAACAGGATATGCAGGAAGTGTTGTCTTTGGTAAATCCCCGGCAATTACCCAATTTTTTCCTATGGGTTGAATCGGCCGAAACGTATCATCCCAAAAATCTGCAAAGTTTACCATGCCCAAAAGCCGCTTATTTTATTCACGGGCAGCAAAATACGGCAGAAAAAATATCGTGGGCTTCGCAGTTCGACTACGTTTTTTTAACACAAAGGAATCTGGTTAAAGACTTCAAGGCGGCTGGCATCAGTAATGCTTACTGGCTTCCTCCGGGGTTTTCTCCTGTTATACACAAGCAGACATCCTTGCTGAAAAAACATGAGGTGTCTTTTGTTGGTACGGTTAACAAGGGCTCTCTCCGCGAGAGTCTGCTTGCCCGGGTTAAAGAACGGTTCCCTCTCCTTATAAAACAGTGTTTTCTGGAAAAAATGGCAGAGGTTTTCTCGCAGTCTAAAATTGTCCTTAACTATTCAGAGCAGTCCGAAATTAACCGCCGTATTTTTGAAGTAATGGGCACCGGCTCTTTTTTATTAACCAACCGTGCCCCGGGGAGTGGAATAGACGAAATTTTTACCGATGGTGAGGAACTTGCTTTTTTTGATCAGGATGATTTATGCGAAAAGATCGGCTATTATCTCGACAGGGGTTTTATACGCGAAAAGATAGCCGCCCGCGGTAATGCAATGGTAAAAAACGGATTTACCTTTGC
Organism: Ignavibacteriales bacterium; assembly: GCA_016182615.1. Taxonomy (GTDB): domain Bacteria; phylum Bacteroidota; class Ignavibacteria; order Ignavibacteriales; family Ignavibacteriaceae; genus JACPGF01. The sequence goes on along the minus strand of JACPGF010000210.1, from coordinate 393 downwards.
CCATCGTTGCGAGGATATGGTTGCAGTTATAGAAGGCAGAAAAAATGATACTCCTGATCCTGCAGAACTGCGTTCAAGGTCGAAAGCAGTGGTTACCGTATCTGGCGGCAGGGCACACAAAGAGTATTCCCTTGAGGAAATATTGCAATACGACCCCGGTTTTCCTCAAGGCCGTAGTTTTATTATTCCTGTTCTCGATTTAAAATCGCAGACTGAATACACTTTCCACACTTTGCTGCGGGATTTAGAGGAAATCGAGGGGGATGTTATTGCCGTGTTTAATTCACCTGCTATGGCCGATCTGTTCAAAGGCCATCCGAGAATTACTTATTCAGCATCGATTAGCCATAACGTCGGCGTATCCCGCGCATGGAATATCGGTTTGGATATTGC
>JACPGF010000209.1:25093-26959 GCA_016182615.1 Ignavibacteriales bacterium | reverse complement strand
TACCTGACGGAAGGAAGACACTCTGGCACGGGTTCTATGACCCAAGGCATGCTCCTTCTCTTCCGCAAGGTTAAATATTTCTTGCCTCTTTGGCAATAAATATTTTTGGTTTTAACTATATTTTAAATATACAAGGCATGCCCTCGGCATAGCTATTCCAGCCCTTGGCGGGCTTCCGGATTTTCACTTTTATCATAGTGGCATATTTCTACACCGAGTTTCTGAAGTTCGGAAGAACCGAAATAACAAGAGCAACGTGATATCATTAAACATTTGAGTACCACCGGAACTCTGACCGGGTACCATAAATTTGGAAGCAATAGCTAATTGATCACATTTTTAATCTTCCAAAAAACTCCACTAAAAAATCATGTGAACCCCAACTTGTGACATATCAGACATCACCCCTATCCCCGTGTTGAATTCGCTTGATTATAACTTGAATTAGGCGTAATTTACTATGACATGCAAATACTTTCAAACTGCTTGCATAGTACTTTGCTTTTAGCCGCTCTTAATATTGCCACGGTTATAAAACCGGAATTTCTCGCACCTTATAATTTGAGTCATCAATAGAACTATCAAACCACTCGTACCGGTAAACAAATGAAACAACTTTCTCTTTCTCAATACATTGTAATCCTTTGGGGTGTTTTTTGCAGTATTGCCTCCGCGCAATGGTCAACAGATCCTCTGGTTAACAATCCGGTGTGCACAACCGCCACATATCAGGCCGACCCGGTTATAGCCAGTAATGGTGCGGGAGGTGCAATTTTCGCGTGGGAGAAGTGGGGAGAGCATCCCATGGAGAGCTCTATTATTTACGCGCAAAACATTGATGCAAACGGTAACCCGCTCTGGCCTGGTGAAGGTGTTATTGTTTCGGTTGGCAGCGCTTATTCAAGGCAGCGGGTCAAAATTGTTAGTGATGGAAAGAATGGTGCAATCGTTACGTGGCATCAAACTATTTCACCGGGTTTTTCACAGGCTATTGTAGCACGAAGAATTGCCCCTGATGGTACATTGATGTGGGCAGGCGAAGTAAGTATTAACGGCCATTGGGATTTTAACGACACGTGGCCGTATTATAATATTGCTTCGGACAATAACTCGGGTGTTTTAGTTACTTGGGATACATACGATGGAAGCTATACAATGCAGATTGTGCATGCTCAACGGATTGATTCCTCAGGAAATAAATTGTGGAACCCCAGTCCTTTCGGCGTTATTGTTTCGAACACGATACAAAGGATGGGTATGTCTTCAGGGAATCCGGTAATTGTTGGAGACGGAATGGGCGGAGCATTTGTCGCGTGGGAAGACGGAAGACCGATTCCGGGAAGATTTATCTATGCCCAATATGTTAATTCAGCCGGTACCACTCAATGGGATTCAAACGGAGTAGTAGTTTCACAAATGCTTCCCGATTATGCAAACTGCAAACCGCAAATAGCTTGTAATGCATCGCCAGCCCTTATCGGACCGGTAATCGCTTGGAAGGGTGTTAAAACCAATGGCAGTGCCTATCTTTATTCGCAACAGCTTTTCCCGAATAACGGTCAGATAATGTGGCCCGCCCCGCTTATGCAGACACTTACTGCAAACGTTGACTTTGAGCCGGTAATCTGTGCCGCCGGTGAAGAGGGAGGCTATATCGTTTGGGGTGATAGTTCAGCGGGAACCGAGAAATTATATTTTCAGAGTTTCGAGAGCGGCAGCACAACACTTGGTTCGGGCATTCTGCTTTGCGATGCGGCAGGGAGAAAAATTAACCCTGCAATTACTCCCGCGGGAATAGATAACCGTGGTGCTATTGTTACATGGCAGGATAACAGAGATGGCAACTGGGATATCTACGCGCAATAT
>JACPGF010000209.1:0-25029 GCA_016182615.1 Ignavibacteriales bacterium | reverse complement strand
AACGGCATGAAAGTCTCTAACCCTGCTTATGACCAGATAAAACCAAAACTTGTCTCAAACGGCGAAGCTTCGGCAATAGCCGTATGGCAGGACGGTCGGAGCGGAACCAACTTTGACATTTATGCATCCCGGTTACCGGTGTTTGGTGCTCCGGTTTGTGCAATTCCGGCTGATAGCGCAACGCAGGTTTCTATTCAACCACTTCTTAAATGGCTGTCGGTTGCCGGTGCCGGTGACTATTATTTCCAACTCGCGGCCGACTCGTTATTCTTTTCAATTGTTAGGGAAGGTACGGCAAATGACACCCTGGCACAAATTACCGCCACTCTTAACAATGCAAGAACTTACTATTGGCGTGTAAAAGGTATAGGTGGGGAGTACTCGGCCAGAAGCAGTTTTACGACTGTTACACCTGTTATTCCAATACTCAACTTCCCGGTATTAAATGCCACGGTGTACACTTTAACACCTGAGCTGCATTGGAATATAACGGTTGCCCCTGCAGGTATAAAGTTCGATGTTTATCTTTCAACAGACAGCTTATTTGCCAGTGGCTACACAACAACTCTATACGCTGATAGTGCCATGCAAATTACATTAGCAACACTGCTGCCAACCACGCATTATTATTGGAAAGTAAGGAGTAAAACAGCATCAGGAGAAATTCTCTCCTACTCCGAGCGTGCAGATTTTACAACTTTCGGAACTCTGGTTGTTCCCAATCCATCGTGGCCGACAGGCGGTGCAACTGTCTATTCTAATAATCCTACTCTGTACTGGTATATGAGTGCCCCTGCTTATACATATACTTTTCAGGTACGTTATAAACCAACTGCTTCGGGTGTATGGTCAGCTCCTGTCTCCGCGGGCAGTGATATGAATGTACAGATACATGGTCTTACTGCAGGCACAAGCTACGATTGGCAGGTTCAGTCATTTAACGGGACATCTTACTCTGATTGGAGTGCAACCCATTCATTTGTTACTTATAACAGCGCACCGGGAACGCCACCGCAACCCATGCTTTCCTATCCCACTGGCGGAGTTACATCTTATACCTTTTCACCCATTTTGTACTGGTATATTAGTGCTTCTTCAGCCGGAATGGATTTTACCGTGAACCTCAGCAAAAACAGCGACTTTTCAGCTCCGGTACAAATCTTTACGTCGGTTACCAATTTATATCAGCAGTTAAATAATCTAGACCCCGGAACCATGTACTACTGGAGAGTGCAGAGTTATAACGGATCGTCATACTCTTCATGGTCTGCCGTTGATAGTTTTTATACCTTTAACCTGAGTGGTAATTTAACACCCGTACTAACTTACCCTCTCGGAGGCACGACAGTCTATTCCGCAACCCCTGCTTTATACTGGTACACATTAGGCGGTGGCGCCGGGACTCAATACGAAATCCAATACGCTTTGGATACACCTTCATTTACCGGCTCAATATATTCGGCGGTTCCAAGTTGTACTTTACCAACTTTAGAGTATGGCGGCAAATATTACTGGCGTGTCAGAGCAGCGCAAGGTGCAACAACCTCAAGTTGGAGTGGAGTTGACTCGTTTGAAGTAACCGGCAAGGCAGGTTCACTTACCCCAATTTTAACATGGCCTGTTGGCGGTGCACTTAGTTCAAATTCACCCAAACTCTACTGGTATGTAAACAGTGCAGTACCCGGAATGTCTTTTTCTGTTGAATATGCAGACAACGAAGCATTTACATCTCCGGTAACGGTTGTTACCACCGATTATTTTACAACGCTTTCAGGCCTATCAGCAGGTGTTACCTATTCATGGCGTGTACGCACGTGGAATGGCAGCCACTTTTCGCCATATTCATCCCCCGCTATGTTTGTTACAACTGCAGGTACCGAACCTGCAAGGCCAATGTGCGGCAGCCCGGTTAATGGTGTTGTTATAGGGACAAATGCTCCCATGCTTTCCTGGTTCCATCCTGTTGCAAGCGGCAGCCTTACGTATGAATTGCAATACGCTGCAACACCCGATTTTACCAATCCGGTTACTATCCCGGCAATCAGTAATAACCGGTACACTACCGGCAGCTTAGCATACTCGATGCCTGTTTTCTGGCGTGTCCGTTCTAAAACAGCAGCGGGTGTTTATTCGGCATATTCAGAACCGGAGCGTTTCGTTCCTGTTCGTCCTACAGCAATTTCGGATGGCGGAAACAACCCGTTTGATTTTGTTTTAACGCAAAATTACCCTAACCCATTCAATCCGGGTACAATAATAAGTTATCAGGTGCCGGGTAATAAATCACCACAAGCTGCATTGCAACAAGTAACATTAACTATTTACGATATACTTGGCAGAGAAGTAACAACACTCATTAACACTATGCAGCAACCGGGCGAGTACCGTGTTTACTTTAATGCAAGCAGTTTACCGAGCGGAGTTTATATATATAAACTGCAGGCTGGCACTATGAGGCAGGTTAAAAAGATGGTGCTGCAAAAATAGTTGTAGTTTCATAATTTTTTTTCCATGGAACAACAGTAATAAAACAAACCGGGAGTTAACCTCCCGGTTTGTAATTTTAAAGGATATTTTAACATTTTCCTGTCGAAAAACTTACGTGCTACCCATAGGAAGCGCGTAAATTCCGCTAAGATTGAGCCCTGCAAAAAATTGTAGAATTTCTTCATCGGGGCTTTGTTAGCGATGAAGCTTATTAAATCTTTGCTTATCGCTCCGCGATGAAAACTGTTTTGAATCCTGTGAGGTAATACGGAACTGAGATACAAGATTCTGCAAATTGTCTGTAAGCTTATTAAGGTCTTCAGATGCCCTTGCAATTTGTTGTGTGCCTGAAGCAGACTCATGAATGACCGCGCTAATCGATTCGATATTTTTGCTGATCTGTTCCGCCGCACTGGATTGCTCTTCACTTGTTGCGGCAACCTGATTGATTTCTGAAATAACACTATTAACACTACTGATAATTTCTTCAAGTGAACTGCCTGCTTTATTGGCAAGCAGCGTACCCCTCTTAACTTCCTCGGTGCCAAGAGTCATGGATTTAACCGCACCCCCGGTATTTTGTTGAATTTGTTTAATCATCCCCCCTATTTCCTTGGTGGCTTTGGTTGTTCTTTCAGCAAGTTTTCTCACCTCATCGGCAACTACAGCAAAACCTCTTCCCTGTTCACCGGCTCTTGCCGCTTCAATGGCTGCATTTAATGCCAGTAAATTGGTTTGGTCGGCAATGTCATCAATTACCTGAACGATTTGGCCGATTTGCTCGCTGCTTGCACCAAGTTCCTGCACAGTACGTGCGGCATCTTCCACAACTTTTGTTATCCGGTTCATTCCTTTAATAGTTTCTTGTACAGCAGTACCCCCATCCTTTGCAATGTTTCCTGCCTTGTGGGCAAAATCGGCAGCTCTGGTAACGTTAGCCGTCGATTCGAGAATTGTTGCAGTCATTTGCTGAACAGCAGAGGCAATCTCTGCAGTTTGCGAGCTTTGTTCCTGTGATCCTGCCGCCATCTCCTCTGTACTAGATGAAATTTGACTACTCGCGCTTGCCGTTGCCTCGACACCCTCGGCAACTCTGTGTAATGCATCACACATTGCTTCACCAAATTTATTGATACTCTCTTTAAGAATACTGTAGTCACCGGGATAGTCATTTGAAATTCGGTCAGTAATATCTCCTGCAGCCATTTTTTCAAGTATCGCACTCGATTCATTAAGTGGTTTTACAATTGCATCAAAGGTTTCATTTAACCCGACAATCAGTTCTTTGTAACTGCCAGTAAATTTGTTTGCATCACCGCGTGTTTTAAGCTTTCCGGTAGCGGCTGCATCAACCAGTAATTTTGTTTCACCCACAATATTTTTTATTGCATCAACAGCCTTCTCAACGGAAACAATTGTGCCATGGGTTTTATTAATAATTTGATTCATATTTTCGGTTAATTCACCGATTTCATCTTGAGATTTTACCTCCAGATGGGTTGCCGAAGTTACAATCCTGATATTCAGATCTCCATTTGCTAACTGTTCACTGCCCTTGCCGAGATTTGCTATGTCAGTATTCGAGAGGGTTTCCATGCTTTGTAAAACCCGTTTTACCCCTTTTGAAAGATAATTTGCAAGCCATAGCCCAATAGAAACCGCCATTACGATGCCAACTATAATAAAGATATACATTAAAATAATTGCGTTAGTAGCTTCCAGGGCATTAGCCTCGGCAATAGCTTTTGCCGCAGCTACCTCGTTATCTTCCATTTTTAACAATAAATCAGCCACTTTTTTTCTAGCTAAATCAACATCACCACGAAAAAAAAGCATTGCTTCTTCGATGGTCCCGTTTTCTGCAATAGCAATAGTTTGTTGCCGCAGCGTCTTATAGGCACTCCAATCAGTCTTTAAATCACTAAAGATTTTCTTTTCATCATCCTCGGTTAATTGCTTCTCATATACATCCAGTGCTTTTTCAAATGTCTCATCACGTGCTGCGATTTTTTTTACCGCCTCAGCTTTAGCTGTTGCATCTTTTGCCCCGATAATAGCTTCCAGTGTGTTTGCCCGTTGTCTTTGAAATTCCGAAGAAATAACTAATATAGTACCAATAGTTACCGTGTTGTTTTCATACAGGTAGGTACTATTTTCATGCAGGTGTTGCAATTTTATAATCCCAGCAATACCAACACATACTGTTAATAAAGTAACCAGCAGAAAACTGATTATAAGTTTTGACTTAAGTTTTTGATTCATGAACCATTTCATAGCGTACTCCGGCAACAATAAATTAAACATTACAACACATATCGCGGTGCAGTCTATTTTCGGGTAAACCACACACAAATAATTATTTCACTAATATTATCGTAAAAAAATATATTATTTTAACTTCCTCAATATGAGGGGATGTTTGGGTGAATTGCACCCCTGCTTTTTTCATAGTATTGTTCTATATAAAATGGTATTATTTTATTGTTTAGGGTGAAGTGAATGAGCCTTTTGTAATTTTCCTAAGTATAACTTCCCTATGGTATTTTAATTCTTCCGTATTTCCCGTAAATTATTTTTTGCTTTATTCCTCAAGTTTTTATTTCTCAATTTAACTAATGACTGAAAAATGAACATGAAGTTATATTTCTTATTCTTTCTGCTTACCATCGCTGTTACCGCACAGAACCACCGACTGGTTAAGGTTACCGACATTACCCCGCTTCATATAGAAATGCTGCAACAGGCCGGCATTGAAATGGAGAACGCGGTGTTTACAAAGGATGGCTCTTTGGAGATTCCGGTTTCGCCTCTTGGATATACAAAACTCCTTGCACTGCCCGTGCACTTTACAACAATCATTTACGATCTTTCTGACTACTACGCCAAGCGGCCGTCATTGAGTGAAAGCGGTAAACAGGAAATTCTGCGGCACAGTAAAGAGGCCTTTGGAGTGGAAGGTTTTGGCTTTGGCTCCATGGGCGGATATTATACATACAGTGAAATTGTTGCCAATATGGACAGCATGTATGCTCATTATCCTAACCTGATAACCCAAAAATTTTCACTTGGCAACTCAACAGAAGGCCGGCCGGTTTGGGCTGCAAAAATATCCGATAACCCGAACACGAATGAGAACGAGCCGCAAGCATATTACGATGCACTTATCCACGCGCGGGAACCGCAATCGATGGCGGTAGTAATGTACTTTATGTGGTACCTGCTTGAAAATTACGGTACTAATCCGGAGGTTACATATCTTGTAAATAACCGTGAGTTTTACTTTGCCCCGTGTTTTAATCCCGATGGTTACGAGTACAACCGTTCAACCGATCCGCAGGGCGGCGGTATGTGGCGGCTTAACAGGCGTGTTAATAGTAACGGCACGCATGGCGTTGATTTAAACCGTAACTTTGGCTACAAGTGGGGTTTTGATAATACCGGTTCAAGCCCGACACCCGGAGATGAAACATACCGCGGTCCAAGCGCGTTTTCCGAGCCTGAACCACAGCGTATCCGTGATTTTCTGAATACGAAAAACGTTAAAACCTATATTAATTATCACTCGTATAACAATTCTGTTATTTATCCCTGGGGATACGCGAATGCGTTTACCCCGGACTCTGCTAACTTTGTTGAGTTTGCGAGTTACATGACGCAATATAACGGCTATGATTTTGGGAACAGTTATCAAACTCTTGGCTACGTCTCAAATGGCACGGCGAGAGATTGGGGCTACGGAGAACAGACAACAAAGGGAAAGGCATTCTCGTACACTTTCGAGGTCGGGAATTCATCAGACGGCTTTTGGCCTCAGCAAAGCAGGATACTTCCACTTGCACAAGGAAATATCAGGCCAAACTTGTTCCAAGCATGGATAGCCGGTGGTTATCCCCTGTTTCAATCTGTCTCGTACAACAGGCAGTATTTCCTTCCGAACGATACGGTTTCTATGTCCCTTACTTTAAAAAACAAGGGGCTTTCAAGTGCATATAACATCAGTTTGTCTGCTGCATCTTTGTCTAACGGATTAACCATACTCGATGCAGGGGGAATTGTCATGGATTCACTCCCTGCCCGAAGCACGGCAACAACGGCACTCCCCATCCGGTTTGCAATCGGGGCAGATGTGCTTGCCAACGTAAAGCTGAAAATGGTTATCAGCACTACTATGGAAGGTATCCTATTATCAAAAGACACCGTTTCGGTTATTGTAGGTTTACCAACATATTTATTACTCGATTCTGCAAATAACATAGCTCAGTTATGGACTGTAACCGCATCGCCGGTAACACCAAAGTGGGAAACTACTACGAGTGCTTTTGTTAGTGCGCCATCATGCTACACAGACAGCAAAACAGGAACGTATGCAAATAACGCAACCGTAACTATGCTTACTACCAACACGGTTAACCTTACCGGATATCCATCAGCTAAGTTGACATTTTCCACAAAGTGGGATATTGAAAAAAAATGGGATTGCATGGTTGTTATGGCCAGTACAGATAACGGGTCAACTTGGACCGCGCTTGCCGGTTCATACACAGTCCCGGCATCGGGAAGCGGCAAACAAGTTCCTGCCGGCATGCCTTGTTATGATGGAATAGTGTCATCCTGGGTAAATGAAGTGATGGATCTGAGCCCATTTGCAAATAAACAAATAAAACTGAAGTTTGAATTAAGAACAGATGGCAGCCAGCAAAAAGACGGTATTTACCTTGATGATATTGGCATAGTCGTTTACACCTTACAACAGCAGCCAACAACCACATGGAGCAATGGTATAGTTATTAAAGATGCCGGTAACACAACACAAACCGTAACATTTGGAACTGCTGCGTCCGCCACAGACGGCATCGATGTGAATCTTGGTGAAGTTACTCTTCCGCCATTACCTCCATCCGGTGTGTTTGACACGCGGTTTGAATTGCCGGTAACACCAGCCGAATTTTCGGCAAAGGATTTTAGGAATGATACATTAAGCGCGGTTGACTGGATGGTAAAATTCCAACCCGGTTTATCGGGATATCCTATGACTCTTACCTGGAACCCGGCTTCATTACCACAAGGTACATTTCTGTTAAAAGATATAATTACCGGAACGCTGATAAATGTTGATATGAAAGCTCAGAATGAGTATATCGTATCCAATACCGCCATAGGCACGCTGAAGATAGAATACCGGAAACAAGTTTGTAAAAATGTTGCCCTCTCTTCCGGCTGGAATATGGTTTCGGTACCATTACTGGCCTCCAATATGGCCTCAACAAGTATATTCGCGCAGGCAACCTCGCAGGTGTACGGTTTTAATAATGGCTATGTAACTACCGCAACTTTAGAAAACAGCAAGGGATACTGGGTACGTTACGGCTCCGCGGCATCCGTTAATGTTTGTGGAAATCCGTTAACCGCGGCAGTACCCGTTACCGCCGGATGGAATATGATTGGAGTTTATGACCGGGATGTGCAGGTTTCCGGGATAACAAGCATTCCCGCGAATATTGTTAACTCGGTATATTACGGTTTTAACAACGGATATAGCCAAGCGGCCACATTGAACGCGGGCAAAGGCTACTGGGTTCGTGTAAATCAGAATGGTACGCTTAATATATCAGGGACGGGTAAAGGAGCAGCCTCTAAACCGGAGGAAATGGTTTCAGCTTATCCACATATCGTTTTTACCGACGCAGTGGGCAGCAGCAGTAATTTGTATTTTGCAGGCGCAGGTATAACAGTAGAAAAATACGTTATGCCGCCTCTGCCACCGCAAGGTGTATTTGATGTAAGGTTTTCACAGGGCACCTGTGTTTCTGCAGAAGGAACAGCCACAGTAAACCTGAGCAGCATTACATACCCGTTATCATTGCGTGCATCCGGTTCGCGTTTTATTATTAAAGACCTGTTATCCAACGGCAAAACACTGCAAGCTGTTGTTGAAGATGGCAAAACTATTACCATTACAGAAGGAGCAGGCTCTCTTTTAATTGAAACGGTTACATTGCCAAAGGAATTTGCGCTTGAGCAGAACTATCCAAATCCGTTTAACCCTTCAACGGTTATCAGTTATCAATTGCCTGAAAACGGTAAAGTAAAGCTGAAAGTATTCGACTGCCTCGGCACTGAAATCGCAACAGTTGTTGATGGTGTTCAGGCAGCAGGTAAGTACCATGTAACCTTTAATGGAACTAACCTTTCAAGCGGCGTGTATTATTATACACTTTCGGCAGGCAAGCATACGGTTAGCCGCAAGATGCTGCTGCTTAAATAAGAGATAAAAGTAAAAAAAGGCTGTATCATCAGGGTGATGCAGCCTTTTTCCATTTTAAAGATGATAGTAAATCTAATGCCTTGTTATTTTTTTCATTAGCTCGTTATACAGGCCTTCAAGTTCAGTCTGGTAGTTGTCGCTGCCGACCTGTAATGCCAGTTCGCAATCTGCTCTGGAGGCTGTATTGTTGAACAGATGAAAATTAGTAAGTGCCCTGATATAAAGTGCATCACCATATTTCGGATCGCATTTAAGCGCTTTGTTTGCCTCGCGGAGAGCATCATCACCTTTATCAAGGCGGTCATAACAAAATGCTTTCATAAAGTAAGCAACTTTGTTACCTGAATCTAATTTGGTAATCCGGTCATAATCAATTATCGCCGAGTTATAATCATCCATCCGTATTTTCAAATCACCCCGGGCAAAATACCCGTCAATAAACTCAGATTGCGTGAGTGCTTTTGTTAAATCAATCATCGCGCCGTTATAGTCAAGCTGCTCAATACGGGCAAGAGCACAGAGATAGTAAAGGTGTTGGTTTTCGGGTGCAAGCGGAATACATGCGATATAGTCGCGGATGCCGTTACTAGGCTGCCCGAGTTTAACAAAACATTTACCCCGTGCTGTAAGATAAATATGGTTCCCTTCCTCCCGCTCTATTGCCTTGTTGTACATCTCAAGAGCCTTGTCGTATTTACCGTCAGAAAACTCAAGCTCTGCCAATGAAAAATATGGAGAGGATTCAGGCGGGTTATATTCCAGTATAGTATATAAGTCGTTTTTCGCATCGGCAATACGGTTTAGTACTTTATTCAGTTTCGACCGCCGTTCGAGTATATAGGTAAGCTGGGGTGAAATTTCAAGTATGCGGGAATAATCTTCGAGTACCTGTTCGTATTGTTCCATTAACGAGTAAACATTCGCCCGTTGTTCCAGTGCTGCGATGCTGTTCGGGTTAATCGTAATCGCTTTGTTAAGTGACTCAAGGGCATCCTTCAGGCTGCCTAATTTTTGATGCAACACGCCAAGATTGTAATATATTTCCTCATTCTCAGGTGAAAGCAGCATGCTTTTCTGAAAATCGTGCAATGCCTCCTGCAACAGGTTTAATGCCAATTTTGCTTTGCCCCGATATAACCACGAGTCAAAGTCATCAGGCTGCATATTAATAGAATTATTAAAATCCTGAATCGCTTTCTCGTACTCGTGTTTTTCAAAGCGTATCTGTCCGCTAAGGGAATGCGCCTGGTACAGATTCGGGTTTTTAGAAATAACAGTAGATAGATCCGCGTCTGCCTTGTCGTAATCTTTTGCCTGATAATAACAGAATGCCCGGTGGTAATATGCATCCGCTGCCTCTGGTTTTGCTGCTATATACTTGCTGATATCTACCAGAGCCTCTTCGTATCCCTGGAGATGTTTTTTACACAAACCACGCGCGTAAAAAACGATGGCAGGCACAGTTTCACTCTTTTTAATAAAAGCATTAAAATCGTTAACTGCCTCTTCAAATTTCATAAGTTGTTTATAGCAAAGCCCGCGGTGCCATAACACTTCTACCGCGTTTGGATAACCTTGCAGGAGTTTATCAAAAATAGTTAAAGCGGCTTGATAGTTATCTTTTTGATAGTGTTCAATACCCTCAGCGAGCAACTGTTTTTCAGGTGCTGCTTCTTTTGCCTTGAATAAATTAAAAGCCATAGTTTTACTGGTTCCTTCTATTCCTGATTATCGAAGCGAAAGCCGAATAGTTTAACATGATAAATTTTCAGAAATTTATTCTTAAGAAACAAAAATATGAAATGTTTACGCAATTATGAATTTTACGGTTCATTCTTCAATGTTTTTCGGCAGATAGTAAGAATCCGGATAAGCTTGCGGTTGTACAAAACGGAGTGATTCATCAATCACCCGTCAATCTGCCTGCCGGCAGAATGACGGGATGAGGATAAATGGGAATTGGTTATTGTTGCTCGCCGCGTAAGCGGATGTGCAGTTCTTTTAACTGTGGTTCATCAACGGAAGAAGGTGATTCATCCATCAAGGACATACCGCTCGCGGTTTTAGGGAACGCGATAACTTCGCGGATAGACTGTTCTCCGGCAAATATCATTGCCAATCGGTCAAACCCGAACGCGACTCCTCCATGAGGTGGTGCCCCATACTGGAAAGCATTCATCAGGAAGCCGAATTTTTCTTTAGCATCTTCTTCGGTAAAACCCAGCGCTTCAAACATCTTGGCTTGCAGTTCCGCATCATGGATTCGTATGCTGCCGCCTGCTATTTCGCTGCCATTCAACACAAGGTCGTATGCTCTGGCTTTTACTTGGCCTAAATCGGTTTCCATCAGTGGAATATCTTCGAGCCTTGGAGATGTAAACGGGTGATGCATAGCGTAGAAACGCTTGGTGTCTTCATCCCATTCAAACAGGGGAAAATCGACAACCCAAAGTAATTTAGGTGCGGAATCCGGTTTAATCAGTTCAAGCCTGCGGGCCATTTCTAAACGTAATGCACCCATCAGGTTAAGTGTTTTAATCCTTGCACCTGCTAATAATAACAACAGGTCGCCTGGTTTTGCTTCAAGGGTGTCCGTCAGGTTTTTCTGTTCGTCCGGTGTAAGGAATTTCATCGTCGGGCTTTCAAGCCCTTCTTCTTTTACCCGTATCCAGATAAGTCCGCCAGCACCGAGTTTCTTAACAAAATCGGTCAACACGTCAAGCTGATTCCGGGTGTATTCCCCGCATCCCGGGGCTACAAATCCGCTAATAACACCTTTCGAGTTGACAACATCTTTGAATACGCGGAATTCGGATTGTGCAAAAACACCGTTCAGTGTTTTCATTTCAAGATCAAAGCGCAGGTCGGGTTTGTCCGAGCCATACCGTTCCATCGCCTGATCAAAAGTCAGCCGTGGCAATGGCAGTTCTAAATCCCTGCTCCATACCTCGGCAAAGAACTGTTTCATCAGGCCTTCTACAATGGTAAAAATCTGTTCCTGATCAACAAAGCTCATTTCCACGTCAATCTGTGTAAATTCCGGTTGACGGTCTGCGCGCAGGTCTTCGTCACGGAAGCATTTGACGACCTGAAAATAGCGGTCAAGACCGCTTACCATAAGGATTTGTTTGTATTGCTGTGGTGATTGGGGTAAAGCGTAAAACTTTCCCTTATGCATACGGCTTGGCACCAAAAAATCTCTTGCACCTTCCGGGGTGCTTTTCATCAGGACCGGGGTTTCTACTTCGATAAAGTTGTTAGCGTCAAAATATTTACGGGTAATTTGATACATTTTATGGCGCAGGATCAAATTCTGCTGCATACGCGGGCGGCGCAAATCCAAATACCGGTATTTTAAACGCAAATCCTCATGGACATCTATGTTGTCCTGAATTTGAAAAGGTGCTGTTTTAGCAACATTAAGGAGTGTTATTTTATTAACAAGTACATCTATGTTTCCGGTAGCAAGATTTTCATTAGCTGTCCCTTCGGGACGGCGGCGGACGATGCCTTCAATGGAAACAACATATTCACTTCTCAGAACTTTACCATCGTGATGAGCCTGTTCGTTAAAATGGGGTTCAAACACCACCTGAGTCAGGCCATAGCGGTCACGTAATTCAATAAAAATAACGCCGCCAAGGTCACGCCTCGTGTCAACCCATCCGTTTAGTACTACTTCTTGTCCAATATGTTCTTCCCGTAACTCTCCGCAAGTATGGGAACGCTGTTTAAAATACATTATGTTACAATAACTCCTGTTTTGCCTGTTGATAAAGATTTTAAAGTTAATGATTTATTGAGCCAGATACAAAGGCAAAACGGGCTTTTGGAGAATAAAATGAGGTTTTTTACTTCTTTTTGTCCCCTATCTCTCCGGTTTACCCAATGCATCCTAAGAGATTGCATTGTGTTGAAACAGTTAGTAATTGAAATAATACCCATATAAATAGCTGCTGAAAATGCAATTGATTAAGCTGCCACGGGTTTCAGCTAGTACCTCCCCAAAGATGTAAAGTGTCAACTTGTGTTACCCAATAATGCTGGGCATTGATTCATTCAGGGGATGACCTTATTGGTAAAATTTGACAGGTGAAGCCGTAAGGGCTGTTGGAAGAAACTAAAGAGCCGAAAATTCTTTACGGCGCAACCCGCCCTGAAGAACGGGTTGGCGTGAAGAAATCCCCTGAAGCGGGGTTCAAAATCAATCGCATTGAGGTCATTAGCAGCAGAAAAAAGAAGCATCCGGCTCGTAAGTCCCTCCTTTGGAGAGGCTGTGTGAAAACAGTAGGGAATTTGCATAAAAACAAACAAATGTTCCAATAAGACTTTCTTAAAAGATATGGGTAATGAATAGGTTTGGGAGAGGGCAGGGGTGAGGTTAAACTTATTGTTGTAAAAGGATTTACAGCAATCTTGCGCTGCTATTGCGCAATTTTATTTTAATGACAATTAGGTTACCCGGTATGCATTTAACTCGGCAAAGCTTTGCGAAGCTCCGCTTCGAGTTACTCGCATAAAAAAGGCTGCCATGTAAAATGGCAGCCTTTTGAAATTAATGAAACCAAAAGAGAATTTTATTTCATTAAAATAAGCTTACGGGTAATGTTGTTAGAGCCCGTACGAAGTTGATAGAAATAGATTCCCGAAGAAACATTACCTGCATTCCAGTCAACCGTGTGATACCCGGCGGTTGCATTACCGTTGTACAAATCTGCAACTTTTTCACCTAACTGATTATACACGGCGATGTTTACATCGGCAGCATACGGCAGCCCGAAACTGATAGTTGTTGCGGGATTGAACGGGTTTGGATAGTTCTGCTCAAGCACAAAAGTCAGCGGTGTTTCAATCGAGCGGCTGTTGTCAACAGCAAGCAAACCCGGCTCCGGTGTCGGCAGCTTTACGGTTGAATATACCTTAAATTCTCCCGCGCCCAACACAATCTGATCGGCTGTATTGTTTACTGTTATCGATTCGCCCGTAAACAAATCATACCACGTTCCAGTAGAAGAGAAATTGCCTGAAATTTGCCCGGATGCAACGGTAAAATTACCCGCGACAACCACGTTCATTGAAGCATGATAGAGATTAATACGTTTCATGCCACCCGAAACATCTAAGGTAAAATTGTCAGTACTGAATACCGGAAAATTCTGTTTCAGGTTTGCAAACACGCTCCATGTTTTGTATAAACGTTTCCTGTTTACATCTGAAAAATATTCCCATTTAATGGGCTTATTATTTGTCCGGCAGGCATCAGTGCCGCATGGATAGTTAATAGTAACATCATATCCTAACTCACCGAATTGCCATATCATTTTAGGGCCGGGGATAAGGAAAAAGAAAGCTCCGGCAAGTTTTTGCCGTTCGAGTGCTGTTGCAAGTGTTTTAATATTATACGTGCCGTTAATATTACCGTATAAAAGATTTTTAACCATCAAGCGCTCTTCGTCGTGTGACTCCATGTAACCGACAAGGTTCGGAGAGTTCCAGCCGCGGTTCTTGTACGAAATCCATGAAAGATCCGATTTACCGTTTTCGTTGTATCCCATCGTGCCTTCATTATAGTTCGAAGTCATTTTACCCCACAGCATCATACCGTGGTTTGCAAGCACTTTTTCTTCCGAGTTATCGGCAAAATGCTCAAGAATAACATACGAAGAAGGGTCGCTCTGCCAAATTTTGTCGGCCATCCGTTTTAATAAATCTATACGAGACTGATCGTAAGCGCCCCACGCGCCAACATCGCCGCCGGTATATTTTTGTGTAAAACCCTTGCTAAGGTCAAACCGGAATCCATCAACTTTATAGTCAACAATCCAGGCTTTCAGAGTCCGGTCCATGAAATCTTTAGTGGCTTGGCTTTCATGATTAAAGTCGTATCCCACACTGTAAGGATGCTTTGCATCCGGATTAAAATACGGGCTGTTTACCGAAGGCTTGTTAGTAGCAGCATCCCAGTATAAACGCACGAGCGGGCTGTTGCCGAATGCATGATTATATACAACATCCATAATAACGGCAATACCGTTTTGGTGGCATTTGTCAATAAACTGTTTCAAATCGTTCTTAGGGCCGTAATATTTGTCAACCGCGCCATGCAATGCCGGGTTGTAACCGCAGCTTGCGTTCCCTTCAAATTCGCAGACAGGCATCAGCTCAATTGCATTAACGCCAAGCGATTTAAGATAGTTCAGCGTATCAATCAGCCCCTTGTATGAATGTGTCGCGAGAAAGTCACGGAGGAGTAATTCATACACTACCAGTTTTTCTTTTGCAGGCTTTGCAAAAGAAGCCACCTGCCAGTTGTACTGTGCTTGTCCGGTTTGTAAAACACTTACCAGATTTCCGGTTTTGCCTGCCGGATAGGGTTTTAAATTCGGGTAAATTGCTGAAGTAATATACTTATCATTCCACGGGTCAAGAACCTTGTCAGCATATGGCTCAGGTATGCGCAAAGTGCCGTCAACAAAATACTGGAATCCGTATTCGGTACCCGGTGAAAGATTGTTGATGGTAATCCACCAGCGCTGGCCATCCGGCGTGCGGTTCATAAAATACACCGGATCAATTTCCCAGTTAGAAAAATCGCCCATAACATAGGTGAAGTTTTTATAGGGCGCGTATAACACCAGAGTGGCAGTGGTTGCATTCACGTAATTAATACCGTCAGCAACACCGGCCGGTAGAGCGGCTTCGGGCGGAGCGACGGGGCGTATAACAATCGCAACAGAATCAGCTTTAGTTGTTGTGCCATCGGAGGCAACGGCTTTAATCCACTTTTTTCCTGTTGTTGTTGGAACGTAGGAATAATTAATAATCGCGTTGGCCGTTGTTTGTATCAGCTGATTGTCGATATAGAGCGACAATGAAGTTGCCAGTGCCGATTGTACCTCAACGGGAACGGTTGTGTTTGGAGTTACAATAACAGGAAAAACATTGGGGATAGTAACAGCAACATTAAATCCCGCATTTGCCAATGGCAGGAAGATGTCGCTATTGTCTGCGGTTTTTGCTTCCCTGTAAGGTGCAGCAGAACTCCTGAAAACAAAAGCGATTTTAAGGATTTGTTCAGCTGCGGGTACATTGTAAAACGACCGGACACTGGGTTTAATTTTGAACTCGTACAAATTTGTACCAAGGCGGGTCAGTTTCGTTTCGGGGGTATTAACTCCCCAGTTTGTTTTAACATACTTCCAATCGCTGCTGCCTGTACTTAAATTGGTTATAACACCGGTATGGGCATAAACATCGCCCGTGTAACCTGCAAGGCCACCGTTCCCTTGTGTTGCATCGAACACAATGGTTAGAGAGTCAGTATCTTTTGCAAAATACGGGGTCCATTGCAACAGTTGTGCATTAACCGTAATACTGCATACGAAAAATAAAATTAGTTTGTAAAATTTATTCATGTGGTGCCTCCTGAGTCATGAATGTAAGTCGGAATTGATTATTTAATGTATTCGAATGATGGTTTACCCGCGGCAATCCATGCTGATTCATATAAACTTGCAAGTGCCTCGGCCGCGCTCGAGAGCTGCGAAATAGTAATGTTTTTAGTGAATTTCCAGAATATCGCGTAATATTTTTCCTCGAAAACCCGGTTGCATTCCTGTGATGCGATAGAATCAGCATAAAACAATGACGGGGATAAAATGTTTGAGTTTTCTACGATTTCAAAAATAAGGCTTGAAACATCGGTTACCGGTGTAACATTTTTAACAATAACCTTAGAACGTATCTCAGCGTAGTTTTTTTCGATAGTGACTGATTCATACCTTTCGTGAATGCCGGTCTGATTACTTAACTGCCCGTTATAATTCATAATCGTGTGCATGGGCTGATGGGCATCAGCTATATAGTGGCCTAAATCAGCCATCATCCTAATAGTCACTTCTTTATTACCGCTTTTCATACCCTCGACAAGCTTATTATACGTATCAATAACTGCCCAGGGCAGAATACCCATCCTGTTAACTTTTTGAGCGGTATATTTTTGCTCAAGCCCGGCAAGGTCTTTAAGCATGTTCCCCTGCCTGAACTCGGGATAAAAATCAATATCGATATAATGTTTTACACCTTCTGTTTTGTCCGCGTCCTTCCGTGTATCAGGATCAATGCATCTATCGGTTATTTCATTAAATAATGATGAAAGCGGCGTAAACTCAATTGGTAAAGCTTCCAATGCTTTTTTGGTAATGAGCTTGTGGCCTTCAACGCCCCACGCGAACAAGGCTTGCGAGCCTAGTGCGATAAATAGTATTACAAGTATTTGTTTGTTCTTCATTTGTCTTCCGGTTAATTAAATTCAAACATTTTTAAGCTGATAATAATAAATGCTTTATACACACTATTTACACTGATATTCGTGTATCCGGCCGAAGCTACACGGGGAGCCGGAAGCATTTAAGACATTTGCCTGTAAAATTAGTGAAAATATAAACAGAAATATAATCTTTAATACTCACATAATATGTGGACTATTTCGCAGATACAACTTTGGGAATCTAATGGTTCAGAGGAAATTTCAGTGGAGATTCTATTTTATAATACCAAAACCATTTCATCTTAAAAGATTACGCTCCGCTGGAGCTAAATGGTAGTTTATATTTCTGTTTTCTATGCCAAAGGCATGCCCTCGGCATAGCTATTTCAGCCCTTGACGGGCTTCCGGATTTTAACTTATCATGGCAACATTTTCATAGGACGAGTTTCTGAAGCCTGGAAGAACCGTTATAGCAAGAGCAACGTGTAATCTTTTAACATTTGAGTACCACCGGAACTCTGGACGGACTCCATATATTTGGAAGCAATAACTAATTGATCACATTTTTAATCTTCCCAAAAACTCCGCAAAAAAATCATGTGAACCAATATTACCGACTCCAATGATGCTTCATGTAATGAATCTCCCGTTATAATCGGCAATGCCTCTTTTGGGAGGTATTATGCAAGCGGACAGGGAAACAATAATCTAAATTCTCTGCAAGCAGCGGGGAATTTACCTAACTCGATTAAATACCTTTCAATGAAGCGAAGCTGTTTGTGATTATGCCGAACGGCACATTATAATCAATAATTAAAGAAATGCAATTTTTATTACGATAATAATAAATATGATGGAACAAGTAATTTGTCATAGTACTATTTAGTAATATTTAAAAAAATGGTGCAATATGGTAAGCAAGAATACGATTTGGATCAGAGTTCTAAACTTGTACAAGAACCATGTGATGATGCAATTATTGGTTCCGGTTACTGTTTGCGTATTAATATTACTGCTTCTAGCAGGAAAGTTTGCTTCAGATAAAGTAGAAGATGCACTAAAAGCAAACGCGGATGATATTATAAGCCGGCAGTCTCAAGCCCTTTTGCAGGAAATAGATTTGATAAACAGGTTCATGCTGGGGCAGGTAAAAACAGGTAATAATTTACTGCAGCATGAAGCTAATAAGCTCGGCGAGCCCATGCTTAAAGGCAGTTCTGTAGTGGCAGGCCGAGAGCTTCCCGCACTTCTCTTCGGCAATACGCTTATCAATGGTAACTTTATTACCGTCGATAAAATAAAACAACTTGCAGGGGGAACCGCAACATTTTTTGTAAAAAGCGGGCAGGATTTTGTCAGGGTAAGTACAAACGTTTTAAAACCGGATAATTCAAGGGCAATAGGAACCCTTCTGGATCCTAATGGGAAAGCGATAAAAGCTATCAGGGCAGGCAACAGTTTCAGTGGTGTTGTTGACATTCTCGGCAAACCTTTTATAACCTGTTACGAACCGATTAAGGCAAACGGTGAGACTATCGGGATTTACTACACGGGCTACCCGATAACCTCTTTAGCTGCACTCGGAGCACTTGTAACGAAATCCAGAATAATGGAGCACGGTTTTTTTACATTACTAGACAATAAAGACCGTATTTTATTTAACTCGGATGTTATAGATACTACTCATCTAAAATTAATTGTGCAAGGCAAAGCTGAAAACCAGGAACATTGGGATGTGCGGCGCTTCAATTATGCACCCTGGGATTTTCATTTTGCATCGGGTATTTACCTCGAAGAAATACATGAGCAAATTCTGCGGGCTCAAATTCTTGTACTCGTTTTTGCCTTTATCATTCTGTCAGGAGTAAGTGCAAGCATCTATTTTATTTTCAAGAAACGTATCAGTTCAAGACTTGCAAAACTAACAGAATTGTCAAATATCCTTTCGCTTGGAGATGTTGAAGTTTCCGTCAGTTCGGATTCGGAAGATGAGATTGGTAAACTGGAACAAACCTTTGCAAAATTAGCAGAGGGAATAAAATCACAAGCTATGGTTGCCTTTGATATATCACAAGGCGACCTGAGTAATACAATTAAAGAGCGTTCTGAGAAAGATGTACTGGCAAAGAGTATGGGGCGTATTAATAATTCCCTTAAAAACTTAACTAAGGATATTTCGGATTTAATTGACTCGGGAGTGAACGGTAAACTGACAAACCGCGCTGATGCTTCCCGACATACCGGTGAATACCGGGCAATTGTTGAAGGTATTAATAAAACACTCGACGCGGTAATTGAACCCGTTAAAAAAAGCGCTGCAATATTGGCAAAACTTGCTGCTGGCGATTTGACCGCAAGACTACGTGACGAGTTCAAAGGAGATCATCAACTAATTGTTAATTCTATTAATATCGTTGGTGAATCCCTCCACGATGCAATGATCGAAGTTACCAATTCGGTTCATGCTGTGGCGAGCGCTTCAACCGAAATTTCGGCTAGTACGGAAGAACTTGCAGCTGGAGCTCAGGAACAGAGTTCACAAACCGCGGATGTTGCTTCTGCTGTTGAGGAAATGACTAAAACCATTCTCGAAAATACCCGAAATGCTTCTAACTCGGCAGATATGGCCAGAGAAGCTGGAATTAAAGCTAAAGAAGGCGGGGTAGTTGTTGACGAGACCATAAAAGGAATGAACCAGATTGCTGAAGTTGTAAACAGATCGGCTCAAACCGTGTTTAAACTTGGCGCGAATAGTGATAAAATTGGTGAAATTGTTCAGGTTATTGATGAGATAGCTGACCAAACAAACCTGCTTGCACTGAACGCAGCTATAGAAGCAGCCCGCGCAGGCGAACAAGGCCGGGGGTTTGCTGTAGTTGCTGATGAGGTACGGAAACTTGCAGAGCGTACCACGAAAGCAACAAAAGAAATCGCGGGAATGATTAAAGAAATTCAGTTTGAAACAAACAACGCAGTTACTTCTATGAAAGAAGGCACCGCGGAAGTAGAGCGCGGTAAGCTCAAGGCAAATCAGGCAGGTGAAATGTTAAGGGTTATCGTGAAAAGCACCGATGGTCTGAAAGATATTATTACTCAGGTTGCTGCAGCCAGCGAAGAGCAATCTGCCGCAGTTGATGAGATTAGTAAGAATATTGAATCCATTAATAGTGTTACTCAGGAGTCCACTAACGGCCTCCATCAAATAGCCCAAACCGCGGATGATTTGAACAAGTTAACAGAGAATCTGGAAAGCCTTGTCAGCCGTTTTGTTATTCAGCCCGGCCTTTCGCGCACGGGATTGCTGGCCAAATAATTATTACCCGTTTGTGCTCCGTGTTAAACCACAACGCGGAGCATACGGCGGATAGAGCACAAAAAAGAGACCACCGGCTTTAGCCACTTGCTGTCTCTACCACGCTTTTTAAGGATAAAATTATGTTTTGCGACACCCACCTACTGGCAATGTTTTCGGGGTGCTGTTTTTTCTACAGACAGGAAACCACTACGGGGCTTTGAGCGGCACATATAGCGGCGATAATAGGATATTTAAATTCACAATGGGTACTTTTTATTCGCTTCTTCATTTAACCACATATTTATCAATAGAATTCATATCCGACTATAGCTTGTACCCTTTGGGGTGTTTGAAATATACTCTTTCTTGCAATAACCATCATTTTAGAGGTTGCCGGAACCTATTCACAATAATTAATGCATTTAAAACTTTTCACATTTGAGATTGTTTCATTTGTTTATAGACTCATTCATCACTCATAACTCTGCACTCATAACTCCTAACTCTTGGCCGCTGCTTCCGCGCATAAATCTCCATCCATCGCGGCCGAAACGATTCCGCCTGCATATCCTGCACCTTCGCCGCAGGGAAAAATACCAGCAATGCCAACATGCATCCCGGTTTCTTTATCACGGGTTATCCGCACAGGAGAACTCGTCCTTGTTTCGGGGGCAGCCATTACTGCCGATTCTGTAATATAGCCGGGATGTTTTTTGTCAAAATCCTTAAGCGCGTGCGCTATTCCCGCGTTAATTTTAACCGGGAGCAAACCGTGCAAATCAACTGGAATAAGTCCGGGGATGTAGGATGAATCCGGAAGCGTTGCAGACTGTTGATTTTTCAGAAAGTCTGTTACCCGTTGAGCCGGTGCGGATTGGGTGTTGCCGGAAGCTAGAAACGCTGCCTGTTCTATGGCGGTTTGGTACGCCACTCCCCGTAACTCACCATGAGCCTCGAAAGGTTTAAAATCAGCTTCATCAACCGTAACAACCAATCCGGAGTTTGCATGGGGTGAGTCCCGCCGTGAAACCGACATGCCATTTAAAACTATTTCTCCGGGTACAGTAGCCGCGGGTACTATTATACCGCCGGGACACATGCAAAATGAAAAAACGCCATTATTTTCATATTGGCACGTTAATGAGTATGGAGCCGAAGGCAAATATTGAATAAAGCGGGAATTATGATACAACATCGCGTTGATTAATTCCTGCGGATGCTCTATGCGGACACCAACGGCAAACGACTTTGCCTCGATGAACCATTGTTTCCGCTCAAATAATCTGAAAATATCCCGTGCCGAGTGCCCCGTGGCAAGAATCAATTTTTTAACCGGCAATTCGGCTGCATCATTAATAACAATGCTCTCTACTTTACCGTCCTTTTGGGTAATATCGGTCAGTTTACTCCCGAAATGCACTTCACCGCCATAAGCAATTATTGTTTCGCGAATAGACTGCACCACTTTCGGCAGTTTATTCGACCCGATATGCGGATGTGCATCGATAAGAATATCATCGTGGGCACCATGAAAATTAAGCGTGCGCAATATCTTTTTAACATCGCCCCGCTTTACGGCACGCGTGTAGAGTTTACCGTCACTGTAAGTGCCTGCACCGCCTTCTCCAAAACAGTAGTTTGAATCGGGGTTAACGATGTGTTCCTGCATAAGGGCACGCAAGTCCCGCCTTCTTTGCTGCACATCTTTTCCGCGTTCAAATACCACCGGCTTAATGCCAAGCTCAATCAGCCGTAACGCGGCAAACATACCTGCCGGACCAAATCCGATAATATGTACCGGTTCTTTTTCTGTTACATTCTGATACGCTGGCTTCCACCCGGTCTCTTCAGGCTGCTCGTTTATATAAACGCGGTACATCACCCGGTAAACGGGGTCTTTGGGCCTGCCGTCTATTGAGCGGCGGATAGGGTTTACGGCGGAAATTTGCGCGGTGGTTGTTTTTAACTTCTTGGCAATTTCAGCACGGATAAACGTATCGTCCAGTATTTTATCGGGGGAAATTGCTATTTCTAATTCTTTTATCATTGGTGTTTTTACCGGAAAAGGTTTTTTATTGCTATTATTATACGAACTTTATAAATATGTATATTAGAGTTTATTTAGAAAAAGATAGTGAAATAGTATGGAATTACATCAGTTCGCGAAATATAACGAGAAAGTTTCACGTCTCGGCTTTGGCTGCTGGGGCATTGGTAAAGCCATGTGGGCAGGTGCCGAAGATGATGAATCGATGCGGGCGCTTGGCCGCGCCATTGATATGGGTGTTACCTTGTTTGATACCGCGTTTGTCTATGGAAACGGCCACAGTGAAAAGCTTGTCGGTGCAGCCGAAAAAGCAAGCGGCAAACAATTATTTATTGCTACCAAAGTGCCTTCAAAAAAAATGGAGTGGCCCGCTGCCGAAAGTTCAAAGTTCGAGGATTCATTCCCGGCAAATCATATTATCAGAACAACTGAATTAAGCCTGATGAACCTTAAACGTGACCATATTGATTTACAGCAATTTCACGTGTGGAATGATAAATGGGCCGAGCGTGATGAATGGAAGGAAGCCATCTACCGTTTAAAAAAAGATGGTAAAGTCCGGTATTTCGGTATTTCCATTAACGACCATCAGCCGTCAAACGGGTTAAAAGCTGCCGAGAGCGGACTCATTGACTGCTTTCAGGTTATTTTTAACATCTTCGACCAATCACCAATGGATGAACTTTTTCCTTACTGTAAAGAAAAAAATATAGCAATACTTGCCCGTGTACCCTTAGATGAAGGCGGACTGACGGGCACGATAAATCCCGGTACCGTGTTCCCGGAAGGCGACTGGCGGAGCCGCTATTTTAGGGATGAGCGGAAAAAGCAGGTTAAGGAAAGAGTTGATGCAATTTGGGATGATGTTAAAGGAGAAAACGAAACAGTTGCCGAAGCCGCACTCCGTTTTATCATCAGCTTTAACGAAGTAACCACGGTAATACCCGGCATGCGCAGTGAACGTAACTTACTGGCGAATGTTGCCACGGTAGAAAAAGGGCCGCTGTCGCCCGCGCTGTTAGAGCAAGTCTTAAAACACCGCTGGGTAAGGAATTTTTACCAGTGAACAAAAAAGTAATTACCGTGTTTGGCAGCTCACTGCCAAAACCCGGCGAACCTGATTATGAAGATGCCCGAAGAATCGGCTTCATGCTTGGGAAGAGTGGATTTAATCTTTGTACCGGAGGAAACCGCGGCATAATGGAAGCGGTTTCAAAAGGGGCAAAAGAAGCAGGCGCTGAGGTAATCGGTATAACCGTTACGCACTTTAGCACAAGCCCTAATGAATATGTAACCACACACATCGCGTGTGAGACGCTGTTTCAGCGCATCGAAAAACTGATCGAGGTTGCCTCCGGCTTTGTAGTCTTGCGCGGCGGCACCGGCACCTTGCTGGAACTGGCGGCAATATGGGAGTTTATGAACAAGCAGCTTATCGCTCCCCGCCCTGTTGTATGCCTTTCAGATATGTGGAAACTCATCAGCACCGTCATGGAAGAACAGATTGTTTCCGAAGGCCGTAAAACAGGGCTGGTAAGCATCTGCAATACGGTTGACGAGTGCGTGGGAAAGTTACAGGAAAGCCTCTCCTGAAAACCTGAGAGATCAGGAAATACAAAAGTATTACCCGGGGCTTGTTGCCCCGGGAGTTTGTCAGCTGTTGTCTTTCCCATGCTGTGGTAACCCGCTGCTTTTCAAATTGGCTCCTTTCATGGCGTGCTGAATTTCATTTTACCCAAGCTGCTTAAATTGCCTGAATATTCTTTTCAATCCCCGTTAAGTATGCCTTCAATTTATCATAGAAACCTTCATCATCCCTTACTCATCTCTCCTCACTCATAGCTCATAACTCATAATTCATAATTCATCACTCATAATTCATCACTCATAATTCCTAATTATTCGTTATTTTTCAGGATGTATTATTTAATTTTTAAGACAGCATGAGTGAATTGGAACGCGGGATATTGCCGCAAAAGATAAAAGGCTTCAGGGATATTGACCCGCGGATGAACCGCCTTCGTTGGCACATTGTACAAAAAGCATCGGAAGTTTACCGGAAATATGGTTTCGAGCATTGGGATACCCCCGTGCTGGAATATGCTGACAGCCTTGGCAAATATCTGCCGGATGCAGATGATGTGGCAGAGGGTGTGTATTCTTTCAGGAACCCCGAACGGGAGCCGATATATAATGTAAAAGGCGAGCGCATGTCCGATGGGCATGGCAACTTTTTGATGGAAAACCATTTCCTTTCACTTCGCTACGACCTTACAGCTCCACTCTCCCGGATGTATGCCGAAAGATTATTCAGCCCGCAAGTGCTGGCTAACAAGGCTAATTTTAAAGCGCCGCTTTTCCGCCGGTTCCAGTATGGTCCGGTATTCCGCTTTGAAGCGAAACTTGATCCGGGCCGTTTCCGCGAATTTTGGCAGCTCGATTTTGACACGGTAGGCAGTGCACATTTTGCTTCGGATGCAGAGGTTTGCATGGTGCTATCCGATGCATTGGAGGCCATAGGCATTAAAAGAAACATGTACCGGGTAAAAGTAAACAACCGTAAAGTTCTTAAAGGCTTTCTGATGGGTCTTGGTGTGACTGATGCGCAACAGGAACAGGCGATTTTACGTATCGTCGATAAACTCGATAAAATCGGTATTGATGGT
>JACPGF010000219.1 GCA_016182615.1 Ignavibacteriales bacterium | reverse complement strand
CAAAATCGTATGGCGGGAACCACAGTGCTTTAAAAAAACTGAATGCAAATGAATTAAGGTTGCCAAGGTTCCTGAAAAACTCGACAATATTCTTTTCGAATTGTGTTAATTCACCGCGGTATTTTTTGTTGCTCAATACAAGTAAAAAAATGTTTAATAGCATGAATAATATGAAAAGTTTACGCAGAATAAAAACCGTTTATGGATTTATTATCCGGTTGTTAATTCACCCGTGTTAAAAGAGCTAGCCCAAAGCATTAAGCGAGTAATCCCGGTATTTAGAGGATATAAAACAAGCAATTAGTGTCAGTAGGGCTTTTCGGGTGCATCTGACGATGAGACCGAAGATGCTGTAACCCTTTGCACCCTTGGCATATCCCAAAATCAGGTTCGCATTGTCTTTGTTTCACAGCTTTTTTTAGGTTAATTTTATCGTTTAAATAAAAAAAGAAATATTGTTGAATCCGAAATTTGAATTAATTCATACTGATAGTAAATCAAAAGCACGTGCGGGCATTTTAACTACTGCGCATGGAGTAATTGAAACACCAATTTTTATGCCTGTGGGAACACAAGGCACTGTTAAAGCAGTTAATCAGGACTTTTTAGCAAAGGATATTAATGCAGATGTTATACTTGGAAACACGTATCATCTTTATTTACGACCGGGAACAGAAATATTGGAAAAAGCCGGAGGACTGCACCGGTTTATGAACTGGAACCGTGCTATTCTAACCGATAGCGGTGGATTTCAGGTTTTTAGTTTGTCTGATCTGCGGAAGCTCAAACCGGATGGAGTGGAATTCCGCTCTCATCTCGATGGCTCTAAGCACTTTTTTACTCCCGAAAAAGTTATCGGGATACAAAGGAGCATAGGCTCGGATATAATGATGCCGTTAGACGAGTGTACACCTTTTCCCTGCGAGTATTTATATGCAAAAAAATCGCAGGAACTTACATCGGCATGGGCAGTAAAAAACAGAGAGGCTTTTGAGAAATCAGTACCATTATACGGTCATGGTCAAATGTTGTTCGGTATTGTACAGGGCAGCGTTTATAAAGATTTACGGGAAAAGTCTGCCCATGATCTGATGGCGCTGGATTTTGGCGGCTACTCGATAGGCGGTTTAGCCGTAGGAGAACCGGCCGAAACCATGTACGAAATTACCGATTTCCTGACCGGTATATTACCACAGAACAAGCCTCGGTATCTTATGGGTGTCGGCAGGCCGGAAAACCTGCTGGAATCTATTGAGCGGGGAGTGGATATGTTTGACTGTGTTATGCCAACAAGAAATGCCAGAAATGCTTATCTTTTCACTTGGAAAGGAATACTTTCCATGAGAAATGCAAAATATAAAGATGATTTTGTACCGGTTGATGATAGCTGCTCCTGCTATACCTGCAAAAATTTCAGCAGGGCATATCTAAGGCACTTGTTTGTTGCCGGAGAGATACTTGCTCTTGAACTGGCATCAATTCATAATTTACATTTTTATCTTGAGTTAGTACGGGCTGCCAGAAAACATATACTTGAAGGCAGTTATATTAACTGGAAAAATTTTATAATCGAATCACTAAAACGAAAAAAAGAAAAGGAATAAAACATGTTTCATTTTTTATTAGCAATGACCCCTCCACCGGATGGACAAGGCGGCGGCGGCAGCTTAGTTAGCACCCTTATTATGTTCGGTGCAATTTTCGCAATATTTTATTTCATGATCATCCGGCCTCAGCAGAAGCGTCAGAAAGAGCGTGATAAGCTACTGAGCGCAATACAGAAGGGTGATAAAATTATCACGAGTGGCGGTATGTATGGCACCGTGGCTTCATTAGAAGAAAAAACCGTTATCATAACAGCAGCAGATAATGTTAAACTGAAATTTGACCGCTCAGCAATTGCTACAGTTGTTGCCGCAAAAGGTGACAAAGAAACTGAAAAACCTCAGATTGAGGGCACCTCGAAAAGCTAATGGATCAAGTATTTTGTTCAGTCGAAGAAGCGATTGAAGAGATTCGTGCCGGCAGGGTCATCATTGTTGTTGATGATGAAGACCGTGAAAACGAAGGTGACTTTGTCTGCGCTTCGGAATTTGTGACCCCTGAAATTATCAACTTTATGATTACTGAAGGGCGCGGTTTGGTATGCGTTTCTTTAACAGGTGAAAGAGTGGATGCACTTGAACTGCCGCTGATGGCTCCTGATAACTCCGCACTGCATGGAACACAGTTTACTGTTAGCGTTGATGCATTAGCCGGTACAACCACGGGTATATCAGCCGCTGACAGAGCATACACGATAAAACGCCTTGTTGACGAAAATGCATCTAAACAAGATTTCGCGATTCCCGGCCACATTTTTCCCTTGAGAGCAATGGAAGAAGGTGTATTGCGGAGAGCGGGGCATACAGAGGCTGTTGTTGACCTTTGCAGGCTTGCAGGGGTAAAACCCTCCGGGGTTCTCTGTGAAATTCTTCATTCGAACGGAGAAATGGCACGTGTGCCGGAATTAACAGAAATAACCCGGAAATTTTCGTTAAAAATGCTGACCGTTAAAGATTTAATCGAATACCGTATTCAGCGCGAAACGCATATTACCGAAAAGGTGAATGTAATGTTACCGACTCTTTATGGAGAGTTTAAGTTGTTTTTGTTTACCAACAAACTCGATAACAAAGAGCATATTGCTTTGGTACGTGGTGAAATTGATTCTTTAAAACCAATTCTTGTCCGTATGCACTCTGAGTGTTTTACCGGAGATGTACTGCATTCGTTGCGGTGTGATTGTCATGACCAATTAAACCATTCTTTAGAAAAAATTAGTGATGAAGGCACCGGGGTACTGGTTTACATGCGGCAGGAAGGCAGAGGGATTGGATTACTGAATAAACTGTTAGCATATCAATTGCAGGATAAGGGCAAAGATACTGTTGAAGCAAACGAAGCTCTTGGTTTTAGTGCCGATTTGCGCGACTATGGGATTGGCGCTCAAATTCTCCGGCACCTTGGTGTTAGGAAAATTCGTCTCCTGACAAACAATCCCAAGAAAGTTATCGGCTTAAAAGGGTATGGTTTGGAGATTATTGAAAGGGTACCGATTGAGATTGAGCCCAACGAAATCAATCACCGTTACCTGCAAACGAAAAGAGATAAAATGGGGCATTTTATATTAAAAAAAGAATAAGTATGACTCAGATTCGGGCAGTAATTCTATTGCTTCGGCCGGTTAATGTTTGTATCACCGGACTGGTAGTATTCAGTATGATTCTCCTGCTTTCTGAATCTCCAAATATACTTCTCACCGCAATTTTTGCATCTGCGGCAGCAGCAATAACTGCCGCCGCAGGCAATATTATCAACGATATTATTGATATACAAACTGATAAAACCAATCACCCATCACGCCCGCTTGTAACAGGTATTCTGTCCACCCGTTTCGCGATGCGTTTGTATGTATATCTGGTTGTCATTTCATTGGGCATTTCGCTGTTGTTACCACATTATTTGTTTATTTTTGTTGCCGGAGTACACCTGTTTTTATATTTGTATTCCGTTAAACTGCAATATATCATTCTGTGTGGAAATCTGCTGATTGCATGTTTAACAGCCTCGGCCTTTATTTACGCGGGGATTGCAGCTGGAAATGTTGCAAAAAGTATGGTGCCGGCTTTATTCGGCTTCCTGATAAATCTTATGAGGGAAATTGTAAAGGATACCGAAGATATGGATGGCGATAAATTACTGGGCAACGTTACATTCCCATTACGGTTTGGTGTTTTCCCGGCTTTTTATGCGGTTTTAGTGTTAGGAATATTACTGATAGCCACCACTTGGCTGCCTTATTTCTTATTTCCCGGCGGAATATTTTTTACAGTAACAGCCAATCTATTTGTCAATCCTTTTATAGTGCTCTCTCTGAAACACTTGTATCCGGTGGGTGAAAATACTGCGGTGCATAAAGCAGGAAGTATTTTAAAACTTGCCATGCTTTTAGGATTGGGGGCAATTGGTTTATGGATTTAGTGCAGTTTGATAATAGTTTCAGGTCAGATGGTATTTCACTTGTCTGCGGCACCGATGAAGCAGGACGCGGACCTTTAGCGGGGCCAGTGGTTGCTGCAGCAGTTGTCTATGGTGGTGATGAAATTATTGCCGGGGTTAATGATTCTAAAAAGCTTACTGCTGAAAACCGTGCTTATCTTTTTGCTCAAATAAAAAAAAGTGCAAAGGCATGGGCGTATGATTTACAGTCACCTGAAAGTATTGATGAGATTAATATTTTGCAAGCCTCGTTACAAGCGATGAAAAACGCCGTTGAAAAACTTGATTGCCTGCCGCATATTGTACTTATCGACGGCAATAAAGTTTTTAGAACAAATCTTCCGGTAAAGGCGATTGTAAAAGGTGATGCCCGTTCTTTCGCCGTTGCATCTGCAAGCATTATTGCGAAAGGTATTCGTGACCGGATAATGATGGAACTGCACGAGGAATTCCCGGTTTATGGGTGGAACAGGAACAAAGCATACCCTACTAAGGAACATATAGGTGCTGTTCTTAAATATGGATCTTGCAAATACCACAGGAAAAGTTTTTTGAAAAATATTGATGTTTGGAGACAAACTGATATGTTTGAAGGTAATGTTAAAATAACGGCTGATGCACATGGAAGAAAAACAGGAAAACTGTAAGCGGCATCTCGGCAAATTTGGTGAAGAAAAAGCAGCTGCTTATCTCGAAGGGCTTGGCTATAAGATACTGGAACGGAATTTTATTTATGGGCATACCGGTGAGATTGATATTATTGCCAGAAAAGATGACACCTACGTGTTTGTTGAGGTGAAAACCCGGACCGATGCACAATATGTTGAACCGGAGGATGTTATTATCAAATCGAAACAGAAAAAGATTATAAAAGTTGCCGAAGCATATATTGACATACATAATATCGAAAATTTTTACTGCCGTTTGGATGTAATAACTTTAGTAAAGGCGGAACACGGGTATGAAATACATCATATGCAGGATGCATTTACTAAATAAACTTCCGGGGAATAGCCGAAAATATAACACTCAGACTTCAATATTTAGCTTGAACAATATGGCAAAAATTTTTATCCGTTATCAATTTCTCCCCGTCTTTCTTAGCTTATTGTGTTTTGTTCCACTACATGCCCAGCAGGCAAAAATTATTAACCAGTTAGCGGCGAAAAGTAAAATACTCGCACTCACTTTCGATGCATGTGAATCGGAAAGCCCGGCATGGTTTGATGAAGGCATTTTGCAATATCTGGTAAATAACAAAATCCCATGCACAATTTTTTTGAGTGGTAAATTTGCAATAAGGAATGAGAAACGGCTTAAAGAAATAAGCAATTATCCATTCATTGAATTCGGCAACCATACATATCATCATTATCAGCATTCAGAAAAACTTTCTAAGACCGGTTTTATGTGGGAATTGCATGCAACTGATTCGGTTATAAAAAATATCACCGGTAAGGCACCAAAATATTTCCGTTTCCCGGGGGGTAATCATAACGCTCAATCTCTATTCCGGGTGAAGGAAGCGGGATTGCAAACAGTACATTGGAGTTTTGCAAGCGGAGACCCCGACCCGAATGTAACGGCCAAGGCTATTAAGGATTGGGTGCTTTTGAAAGCCAAACCGGGGAATATCCTTATTTTTCACATTAATGGAAGAGGATACAAGACCGCTGAAATTTTACCCGGCTTGGTAAAATCATTTAAAAAGAAGGGATTTGCATTTAAAAAATTAAGTGAAGGATTGTAGCGGGCTCATCTGTTGAGTTTTAGTTTTTGTCATTTCAAATGGAATGAATGGAAAACAGGTAACCCTTTCGGTACCGATTAATTGTACAGCAGAAAATTACATTTTTTCTAAATGCTTATCCAGTTGGCTGAACATTTTTTCAAGAATACCGGCACAAGATATGGAGTCAAATTGCTGGCTTTTCGGTCATTGCTCCAATGCATGAACCTGTCTGGTAGTTTTAGCTGTATTTAACCGCAAAGGCGCAAAGAACGCGAAGGCAGCCGCAACGAAGGTGAATTGAAATAAAACAAATCCCGCTTTATCAATGCATAAATTTAATCATGTCAATCAATTAAATCAAAAAAAATCATACGTCAGATAAATGACTGAGTAGTTTTCATTTTTTAAAATTATTTATCGACGGGAGTGATAAGAAACAATTTCCGGAATAAAAACTGGTAGTTAAAAAAAACAATGCTATTTTGCTAAAAATAGAAATACTAACTACCTTGTTTTTGACCAGTCTCTAAGATTTCACTCCATTTCCTCTCGAAAAGGAAAAATCTGGATTTTGCCGTTTCATGGTTCACCTGATTTTTCGGTGGAATTGAATACAAGGTTACTGATAAAAGTACCATCGAAAAGAGAGTCATTGGATAGCGGTCAGTTATTCACCTGTCCTCAATGTGCAGCTGTTATCGGGATTTTTTCAGTGGCTAAAGCCTGAAATTTCTGGGGAGAGCGAACTCCCCGGCTTGAAAAGCCGGGGTTAGGTCATATTCAATACTAGACGCTCACAGAGCAGTTATTCCTCATCTCCTAACCCCGGCTTTT
>JACPGF010000218.1 GCA_016182615.1 Ignavibacteriales bacterium | reverse complement strand
GGATCAGCCCGTTCTTCATTCCTATGCTTATTGTTGATATTGCCGCCGGTGTTGCGCTCATGAGTTATATCGTTTTGCCGCTTGCCCTTATTCAGGTTCCAATTATTATCATGCGGACGGTTTTTGAAGATAAAATGCTCCTGAAGCATTTCGGGGAACAGTTTGCCCAATATAAAAAAAAGACGGGTATGCTCATTCCGTTCATCGGCTGATATGAAAATTTTACTGCTTCTTTTTGTTTCGGTTTTACTCTTTCTGCAAATGAATGTCTGTGCACAGACAGGGTTTGTTGCATTAAAAGAAGGCAAAAGCGAATACAAAATTGCCTCATTACATAAAAACGGAATGACATACATTTCATTACAGGATTTTGCAACACGTTTCTCCATCAAAAGTGCGGAACATAAAGTAAATGGAAAATTTGAACTCTTCTCGGATAACTTTTCTCTAAAATTTGGAAACTATAACGCGTTTGTAATTGTTAATAACAGGAAGGAACAGAAACAGGAAGTTCTGCAATTGCCGGTTTCAACAATTCTTCAAAAAGGCCATTTATTTGTACCGTGGAAATATTTAGGTCCGCTTTGCGGGAAGCATCTATCTCGAATAATTTCACTTGCAGTGCCTGAAAAAGTTGAAATAGTGACCGGTAAGGCTGATACGGCTTCGCATAATCTTCTTGTTAAAATTGAAGAGAGAATAAACGGGACACTTGTACGGATAAATTTTAAGAAAGATATTAAAGACGTTATTTCTTCAATAAAGAACAACATTTTAACTATTAAGGTAACCGGTGTTTCAGAGCAATGGTTGGCAGCTCCCGAAATTGAACAGAATAGTGTTATTGAGTCGATAGCAGTAAAAGCTGGCAAGGGAGAAACCGTTTTTAGTATTAAACTAAATGATCAGTATGCAACACATGAGATATTAAAATCCTCAGAACAGGGTGCTATGCTGACGGTACATAAAAAGAAATTTGGCGAGTTTAGCCGAACAAAGGATCCCAAAAAAGAAAAATGGAAATTTGACGCGGTGGTGATTGATGCAGGGCATGGCGGTAAAGATTTCGGTGCAATCGGTATTAATAATACCATTGAAAAAAATATAAATCTAGCGGTTGCACTTAAACTTGGGGCCGAAATAGAACGTGAAATGCCCGATGTAAAAGTAGTTTATACCAGAAAGAATGACACTTTTGTTGAACTATACAAACGCGGCAAAATTGCAAACGAAAATAATGGGAAACTGTTTATCTCAATACATGGTAATTCAGTCCCGAATAAAGTAGCAGGCCCGCATGGATTTGAAATTTATCTGCTCCGCCCCGGCAGAACACACGAGGCAATTGCAATAGCAGAACGGGAAAACGGGGTTATAAAATATGAAGAGAACCCGAAAAGGTATCAAAAACTAACCGATGAAAACTTCATTCTGGTAACGATGGCACACGCCTCCAACATGAAATATTCGGAAAAATTCAGTGAGCTGCTCGATAAACAGCTCCGTGAAGATGTGGAAATTGTATCGAAAGGGGTAAAACAGGCAGGTTTCTATGTGTTGGTAGGTGCATCAATGCCTGGAATATTGTTCGAAACCGGCTATGTAACAAATGAACAGGATGCAGCCTACCTGAAGAGCCAGGGCGGGCAGCAGGAAATAGCTTCTGCCTTGTGCAAAGCCATAAAATCTTTTAAATTGTACTATGCTCGTGAAATAAATAATGATTAGTTTTAACTGCACATACTGTGTTATATAATAAGGAAATACATGACAAAAGCTCAAATATGGACAGCGGCTTTTCTAGGATTATTCGTAATACTTTTCTTTTTACAAAAGTTAACAAGTGAAAAACCCGAAATTCCGGGTGGTATGCCAATGGCTCAAGAGGAACAATATCCGGCAGGGAAATCCGAAACAGCAGGGGCTGACCTGACGACAAATTTCGGCTGTAATACCTGCCACGGTACCGATATGAAGGGTACTAAGATTGCGCCAACACTAGTCGGACTAAAACAATATTACGATAGGGACAAGCTCATCAATTATCTCAGGAACCCGCAGTCGTACATGGATAACGACCGCTTTGTTGCCTTTAAGAAGCAGTATAAAAATATCGTCATGCCATCTTTTAACAACAAAGATGTTAAAGATTTAGGCAAAATCGCGGATTATTTGCTGAAGCTTGAATAACATTTGTTCTTGAAAAAAATTCCGGTTAAGGCTCTACGGTACTGTTTGCCTTAACCGGATTTTTTTACGATCCCCACTTACCCTGATTATCCCCTCCTGAAAACAAAAAAAATACTTATTTAACTCGTGTTACGTAAAATTGGGCTAAAGCCAGTGCGGGTGGGTGTGGGACTTGTGATCCCCGGTTTATCAAATGCATCCCAAGTGATTGCAGTGTAATAAATCCGGGGGTAATTGTAATATACTGCATTTGTTGCTTGTAATTTGTTTTACCCCTTTTGCTGATTTAGTAATTTTATTTAATACAATTATACGCGAAAGTTTATTTAAAATTGCCCCGGGATTTATCCCATGACCCCATTGGTAGGCATTGGGTAAACCGGGGGAGGAAATTGCAACAACTCAAAACAGGCTTTTGCCACTCACCTGTTGTTTTTTTATAAATCATTGCTCGAATGCTGACCAAATTAATTTGGGCTTGAGCCAGACTTTAGCCCAATTTTGCATAACATGAGATAGCCGCATTTTTAGCATGCCAGGAATGAACTGAATAAAATCACCAAGCCGTGTAATTAATTGCCGGCTAATTGTCTTGACTATTGAGGTTTGATTTCATTATTTTACTTAAACCAATTTATCTAAATGAAAGAAAATTTTGATGAAAGTTGAAACTAATCTGGATGTTATAAAAGCCAAGGGTGTTGAGAATGAGCATGAGAACTTCCAATTCAGGCGGTATCTAAAGATGCTTGACATGGACAGTGAAAAAATTG
>JACPGF010000217.1 GCA_016182615.1 Ignavibacteriales bacterium | reverse complement strand
ATCGGAATATGGTTTTCATTAGCAAGTTGAATCAATTCAGGAAAAGGCTCGTTATTATCGGTAAGGATAATACAAGGGATTTCAAACTTGAAAATTCTTTCTATTGCCATTCTTCGTTGTTCAAGAGAAAGTTGTTTAAGATACCGCATTTCCGTATTACCAAATACCTGTACACGGGCATAAGAGAACAAACCCACAAACCCGGCCAGTGCAAGGCCGGGTCTGTGTAAATTTTGATCTTTTATAAGCCTGTTAAAACCCGATTCATCGGACAGCAGCCGTAGATTAAACCGCTCTTTTGTTTTTTCGAAGAAAAAACGGACATCAATCGAGTCTTTTTTTGTAATGGCTTTTTTATCAATCGAGATCATTCGGTGCTTTATTGCGTGCTTCACGCTTGGTTTTTATTTTTTGCAATTGTTTAATTATTTTTTCGACTGCTGCTTTGATGGATATCTCGAACTCCTCAGATTCATCACTCGCGGTAACAACCTGCCCCGGCACCTTTACCAGTATTTCTGCACATTTAATACTATCCTTAAGGTTTTGGAAGCTTAGAATTACTTCAACATCCAGAATATCGTCTGATATTCTTTCAAGCACTTCCAGTTCAGCATGAATGAAGTCCTTCAATGCTTCGCGTGCTTTGAATTTTCTTGCTGTTATTTTAACTTGCATATAGCCTCCGTTATTATGATTTAGGGTGAGTTTTTTTATAAACGGACTTCAGCCTTTCAATGCTTACTCTGGTATATATTTGTGTGGTTGAAAGGTTTTCGTGTCCTAAAATTTTTTGTATTGCTATAATATCTGCATTATTATCAAGCATGTGTGTTGCAGAACTATGCCGCAAAATATGCGGACTTTTTTTTGTTAATTCAGTTACTGAACCAAGATATTTTTGTGTTAACCGCTGTACAAACCTCGCATTTACCGGTTTGCCGTTTTCGTGCACTAATAGTATTGATGTCCCGGCTTGACGTATGATTAAAAATTGCTTTAACAATGTCAGTGCCTGCGCTCCCACAGGAGTTATTCTTGTTTTTGCACCTTTGCCGTGAACCCTCAAAAATCCTTTTCCCGTTTCAAAATCGCCGGTTTTAATAGAGCAAAGTTCAGAGACACGCAGCGAACAGCCGTACAATAATTCAAAAATCAGTTTGTACAGAATTTTATTATACATTGTTGTATCTGTCATCTCGATACTTTCGAGAACCCTTACGAAATCATTTTTTTGCATAACATCGGGTAACTTGCGTTTAACTTTTGGCGTGTGCATATGGTAAGCATAATCATCCGTGATTAAATCATGGAATGATGCGTAGGCAAGAAGGTTTCTGACTGAAACAATTTTATGGGCAATAGAAGTTTTTTTTAATTCCAGTTAATTTAAATGCATAACATATTTTTTAAGAAAAACAGGTGATAACCGTTCTAATGAATCGATTTCAAAATTCTCTAAAATATACTTCGAAAATTGCATTAAATCAATCCTGTACGAAATAATAGTTTTCTCCGAGTATCTTTTAACAAATTGTATCTCGCTCAGATACTCATCTATAACCATAGCAATGGTTTTATGCTTCATCAATATCTTCTGAAACTTCATCTTCAGCTATTTCGTGAGCGCACACCGGGCACTTAAGGTATTTTCCTTTTTTCTTGGCATAACGTTCTTCCATGTAGTCAGAATCTCCATTGGGGCATGGTGTAATCACTGGTTTTTGCCAGCTGATAAAATCACATGCCGGATATTTTGTACATCCGTAAAATGTCTTTTTTGTCTTGGTAAGCCTTTCGCTCACTTCACCCTCTTTACATTTAGGGCAGTTGATTCCAAGTGTTATACTCTTGATAAAATCACAATCGGGATATTTTTCGCAGCCAATAAAGCGGCCGAATTTACCATTCCTGAAGATAGTTCGAGAACTGCATTTGGGGCATGTTTCTCCTGTGTATTCAGGTTCCTGTTTTTCCTGGTCAAAGTCCTTTAATGATTTGATATTTTTACACTCGGGATAATTGGAACAGGCTAAAAATCTGCCGAACCTGCCGAATTTTATTATCATATCATTGCCGCATTTATCACACGGAATTTTTTCAATGCTTTCTTCAACCCGTTTTAACGAATTAACAAACGGGAAATAGAAGTCATTCATTACTGTTAAATAAAGGCTTTCACCCTGAGCAATCTGGTCAAGTTCAGCTTCCATTTTTGCAGTAAAGCCAACGTTGATAATATCTTCAAAATTCTTTACAAGCACACCAATAACACGTTTACCGAGCATAGTTGGCACTAATTTTCGTTCAACAACGTTCACGTATCCCCTCTCCTGAATTGTTGTTACAATCATAGAATAGGTACTTGGTCGGCCAATCCCTTTACCCTCGAGTTCCTTTATCAAGGTGCTTTCCGTGTAACGCGGCAACGGTTTTGTAAAATGCTGTTTCTTCTCTATTTCCTTTAAAAAGGTTGTTTCACCTTCACTGATATTTTTGGGGATGATTTCGTTTTTAGCCTCATCCTCTTCCATTTCCTTTTGCGATGCAGATTCTGCTGCCTCGAAATAGATTTTCATAAAGCCGTCGAAACTAATTGTTTGCCCGTAAGCTTTGAATAAAAATTTACCTGCTGAAATATCAACAACGGTCGTATCGACCTGCGCAGAGGCCATCTGTGAAGCAATAAACCGCTTCCAGATGAGTGTATACAATTTAAATGAATTATCTTCAAGGAACGGGCGAACAAACTCAGGAGTGTATTTAAGTGAAGTCGGGCGGATAGCTTCGTGAGCATCCTGAACATTGGTTTTCTTTTTATCGAATGTATTTGGTTTTTCAGGAACATATTCTTGACCATAATTATCACCGATAAATTCCCTGACAACGGGAATAATGTCATCACTTACCCGGGTCGAATCGGTACGCATATAAGTGATCAGACCAACAAGTCCTTCACTTCCCAATTCGATACCTTCATATAATTTCTGGGCAATCGACATAGTCTGCCGGGCTTTAAACCGTAACACCTTTGAGGCTTCTGCCTGCATGGAACTGGTTATAAACGGAGGTGATGGATTCCGTTTCGATGCCCGTTTGGAAATTTTAGAAATGTGGAAACGTGCTTCTTGAGAAATTTCAGTAAGAATTTTCTGAGCATCAGTTTCAGTTTTTATCCATACATGCTTATTAATAAACTTTTGCAGTTCTTCTTCAGCCGCATCGTATTTCGGCGGAGCTTTTACCTCTTTCCCGTCAATACTATACAGCTTCGTGTGAAGCGATTCTTTACCTTCAGAGAGAAATTCGGCAAGAATAGACCAGTACTCCGCCTGCTTGAAACGGTCAATTTCTTCCTCGCGCTCGCAGATAAGCCGTAATGCAACAGATTGAACCCTGCCTGCTGAAAGATTTTGTGACGAACTGGAAATAATTGAACGCCAAAGAAACGGGCTCATTTTGTAACCAATTATCCTGTCCATTACTCTGCGTGCACGCTGTGAATGCACAAGGTTGGTATCGATATTGCGGGTTTCACGCATTCCCTTCATCACGCCGTTTTTTGTAATTTCATTAAACAAAACACGGAATAGTTCGGTATCTTTTGTTACACTAATTATCTCTGCAATGTCCTGTGCGATGGCTTCGCCCTCGCGGTCAGGATCGGTCGCGATATATACTTTGGATGCTTTGGCAGCTAAGGTTTTGATTTTTTTTATAATCGTTCCCTTACCACGGATGTTTACAAATTGGGGTTCATAATTATTATCAACATCCACACCAAGTTTTGATTTAGGTAAATTTCTTACATGCCCAATCGTCGCTTCTACTATATAGTCTTTACCGAGATATTTATTTATTGTTTTTGCCTTGGCAGGCGACTCTACTAATACTAACTTCTTAGCCATCGATTTCCTTAAAATTCAATTATTTAAGAAATAAAATACTTTTTCTTACTAATGCTTCCTGCAATGAAAACATAATTTTCTTTTCAGGAGCGGTTTTATCATCATAATTTAACAAGTGTAATATACCGTGTATCACAAGCCTTACCAATTCTTCCGTATATGGTATATTATACTTTTTTGCATTTGCATGCGCAATATCCGGCGAAATAATCAATTCACCAACTAAATTTCCGGCAGTATCAGAATAATCAAATGTTATGATATCTGTCATATAATCGTGATTAAGATACGATTTGTTTATACTATGAATGTCGGCACGGGTCACAAAAGTTATTTCAAGCGATTGAATCGAAAATTGTAATTCCTTTTTAAGGAATGCCACTATCTTGTGAATTGCGTTCTTTTGTACCGGGATATCCTGTAAAATAGCAACCGTTACACCCTTAACCATTTATCTTTTCCAATTCCAGCTTTGTTTTAAGGGCATACTCTGCATAATGTTCAGCAGAAACAGCAAAGTAATCCATCTCTGCCTGAGTAAGATCCCTTACAATTTTTGCCGGAACTCCAGCAGCCAGCTTTCCGGTCGGCACCACAAAACCAGGCCTTACAACCGCACCGGCAGCCACCATAGCATTCTTCTCAACAATAGCATTATCCAACACCGTTGAACCAATCCCGATAAGAGAAAAATCACGAACCGTGCAGCCGTGTAAACAGGCTTTATGACCAACTGTAACTCCGTCACCAATGTTTAATGGCGAAGTACCTCCCGAAACGTGTAGAATACTACCGTCCTGAATATTTGTCTTTTTTCCGATTCTGATATAATTAACATCACCGCGGATAACCGAATTAAACCAAACACTGGATAATTCTCCGATCTTCACATCACCAATAATCGAGACATAGGGTGCTAAAAAGACCGAATCTTCTATTTCAGGTGCCACACCGTCAAAGGGAATTATTATAATATTTTTCATTGATATTTTGGGGGAGTCCAACCGTCCCGTTTCCATTTTATTAATTCAACAGTTACCCTGCCGATAATGACATTCAGCTTAGCTACAATCGGTATTCTGGCTGCATCATTCGAGAACCAGCCTTCGAAATAACCTGTTAGCCCAAAGACGCTGACAAAATTGGTTTCACCATCAAGATGCAAGGTTGCAATATCGTAATCCACTGCATCGATACTTGCTTTTTGAACATCATCATAAAAATTTAATTTAGTATAAACTTTTTTCTCATTAACAAGGCATGGAATATTTACCGATGATTTCTTTCCAAGATTCATTCGAGCAAAATAAAAAATTGAGATGCCATCATGATACTCAGTTTCAACAGTACCACTTGAGTCAGTCCATACCTCGTATGGGTTTACTTTTCCTTTACGCACTTTAACAGAGTTCTTGGGGTAGTTAAAATAATACTCGGTAAATGTAGTATATTCAGGCTTTTTAACAATTCCCTTAAAATAATTGGAATAATAAGACTGAGTTAGTCTGGTTTCATACGTCTGATGTAAATCAACAAAAGGAATACCGGAATAGGAATCGATATATGCAATAGCATAATACAGATTTTTTCCATCCACTTCTTTTTTAGATAGTATTTTGAGGCGAATCTCACCAAGTTTAATTAAATAATACCTGACGAGATAGGTAATCTCTTCACCAACTTTTAATTCATTCTCAGTGGTAAACGACACGTACTCGTGTTTTATTTCCGCTGCTTTCGGATTCATTCGCATAAATCCGAAAGCAATCGCGGCAATACCAATTATGGTGAACAAATTTTTCATTATTTGGAGGAAACCAATTCTTTTGCTTTATCAAATAAAGTGAAAGCTTTTACCATTTGTTTATCAGCATCAAGAAGAACCATATACCATCCCTCATTTTTCCAATAGTTTCTTGCTATCTGAGCTTTCAAACGGGCGAAAATATAGTCTTTATCTTTATCAAGGTCTTTCTGGTCTATTGTTACACCCTTTGTCTTTGCATAATCAAGAAAATCTTTCAGTCCGCTCTCGGAAATAAAGAATCCTTTTTTATACGCGCGTAAATCATTGCCATATTTCGCTTGGATATCTTTACCATGCCCGTTAATATACTGCAATGAATATGTATAGAATACGTTTTTACGAAGCAAAGATGCAGAAAAATCAGTTAGTTTATCACTTTTTACAATAAAATCAGGCGATATGCCTCCGCCGCCATACACGGT
>JACPGF010000216.1 GCA_016182615.1 Ignavibacteriales bacterium | reverse complement strand
CAGTAGATCGGGCATCCTGCCAATTACCGTATCAGGTTGCGCGTTGTTAAACTCGTGAATGAGAATGATGGGTAAATCAGGCGCTCCGGCATTTTTTAAGACGGAAAACCTGATATGCGTTGTTTTGTTAGGGTAAATAGTGTAATTATCGCTCACCCTGCCAGATCTGACCGGCGGAGTGTATAGCAAAATATTCAAAGTGTCGGGGCAAATAGCGTTTTGCATCATTCCGAAAGCTGGAATAGCCGTTAGAGCGCATAATAAAATCAATATTTTCTTCATCACACCCGGAGCCTCTCCTAAAACGAGGTAAAACAAGTAATTTTTTTTTAGCTATTACAAAGTATGAAATCCGGGCAAATGAATAAAATTTAGAATTTATTGCAGTAATTAGTAAATTACAGAATCATATTACGGAGTTCACATGAAGTTGTTTGTATCCTTTTTTATTGTTTTATTCTGTGCGGTTGCACTGCCGCAAAACCAGCCGCCTGCAAAGGCAATGCAGCCAGGTTTTTCAACCGAGATTAATATTACTGTGCGCACACTCGATTTTCAGAACAGTGTCGAAAAACTAAACCGCTTTATCCGGTCAAGTCAGGCTATCGTGCAAAGCAGGAACGAGAGCCGCAAACTTGTGGACGTTACTTTACTTTTTACCGGAGTGCAGGTTAAGCTGGTTGAAGATTTTGCCGACAGCCTTGGACTTATATACAGTAAAAGAATCAATAGTATCAATAATCAGGAAAAGATTGCCGACCTGAAAAACGAGATTGCTTACCTGAAAAAAAACAAGCTTTCGTATGATGGCCTGATGGAAAAAATTGATGCAAAATCGGAAAAATACACCACTTTTTGGGCAGAGGCCAGGGCAATCGATGAAAAGATTTTTACCCGTGAACGTGAACTGACACTCATGGAACAAAGGAATGACCTCTTTGTTGCAAATCTCCGTCTTGAGGACGAGGTGACCAGCCCCGAAAGAACTGATATAGATTTTGTTAATATGCCGGGAGCCGAGTTCTCGTATCTTAAAATAGAAAACCCTAAAAAGGGCATTTCATCTAAAGACTATTCGGGATATTTTCTGAAATATTTGTTCACCCGCGGTAAATCGTTCGCGCTGCTCGGGGCTTTTAAAAGCAATACAACCGTTACAGACAGCACTGAATGGGGCGAATTGTTTGTTATCGGGTTCGGGCAGGATTTTTACTCGC
Source organism: Ignavibacteriales bacterium (assembly GCA_016182615.1). Lineage (GTDB taxonomy): Bacteria > Bacteroidota > Ignavibacteria > Ignavibacteriales > Ignavibacteriaceae > JACPGF01. The sequence continues at coordinate 1,117 of JACPGF010000216.1, read as the reverse complement.
GCCACTTTGGCGACGGTAACCAGAGCTATTTTAATCTGTATTCAGGCTATGTATTGGGCTACGCGTATATAACAAACAAAACCGGAAAAGAAGATGTTTTTTATATTTCCCCAACCATCGGGCTTGAATTGTTTAAGAACAAATACGTGCTTTGGGATTCCAAAGTCAGCTATTTTGTCCCATTTTCGTATAACAATAATTTACGTGGTATCAGTTATAGTACATCATTTAACTTTGTTTTCTAATCACCAAAAATAAAACATAATGGCTAAAAAAAGTTTCGCGGTTAAACCGCTCGTGTTTCCGGACAAAACTGCACTACGGCAATGGTTTGCAGAAAACCATAAAACGGCAACCGAAGCACATCTTGGTTTTTACAAAAAAGCTTCGGGAAAAAAAAGTGCCACCTACCATGAAGCAGTTACAGAGGCTTTATGTTTTGGATGGATTGACAGTATCGCACATTCGATAGATGATGAGATTTACGCGGTCCGCTTCACACCACGCAAAGCAAAAAGTATTTGGAGTAAAGTAAATCTGAAGAAGATTGAAGAACTAAAATCGTTGGGATTAATGACTCCTGCCGGGCTTGCTGTTTATGAAAACCGTGACCCAAAGAAAGAAAATTTATATTCTGCTGCCGGATAGCTATTTACAGGAATTCATGGCAAATACTGATGCGTTCAATTACTTCAACAATATGTCACCCTCGTATAAAAAAGCAGCAATCCATTGGGTTAACAGTGCCAAGCAAGAAATCACGCAACAAAAGCGCCTGCGCACATTAATTGAAGACAGTGCAGCCGCAAGGAAGATAAAACCGCTATCGTATTAAACATAGAACGAAGCATAGCTTCGTTTAGAACGGTAAAGCGAAGGGATTTAACTTCTGATAAGCTTGTGTGTAAACTCAAATAGAGACTATCCCAAATTTGTAACTACTCAGCCCGCTGAAAGTAGATAACGGATTGTGCTGATTTTATGTGCCGATGGCACTAAAACTGAATAACCGTGAGTTGTAACTCACGGAAAAAGAACACCAAACTGATTCCGTCCCTGAAGGGGGCGAATCCGCCGCGGCGGACAATAATTTCCCATCGTAGGTCAATTCGCCCCC
>JACPGF010000215.1 GCA_016182615.1 Ignavibacteriales bacterium | reverse complement strand
TTCCGGCAGATTAAGATACTCTGCAATTTTAAGATGGAATGAGCCGCAAATTATAGAACCGTGTTGTAATATTTTGTTTCCAATTTTCCTCTGTGCACTACCTATAAGTTTCCGGTGATCCAGTTTAAGCTCGTTTTTAGCCGTTGCCGCAAAACAAGCCAGCCCGCTGCTCTGTTTATAGGTGTTTCTAAAATCGGGCTGTTTATGTTCAAGTGCAGATTCTCCAAATGCCGGGTGATAGAGTACCAACCCTTCTTTTAATGCACAGTTAATCTCCCGGTAAATAAATTGTGGCGTGTTTTCAAAGTCTGTATGCATAACAACTGAATATGTTAGTTCTTCAGAGTGGAGCACGGCTCTTCCGCCTGTTGGCCGGAGCACGGTATCTATACCATCATGCTCCGCAAGTACCTTGTTAATAGAGCCCTCATCCTGATACTTCCCAAGGGAGATACAATATGGCTGCCACCGGTAAAAACGGACAACCGCCTCATCTGTTTTGCATGCTCCCGTGATAGCCATGTCAAATTCCATATTGTATGCTCCGGTATTAGCACCAGAGTCTATAAAGTACCATTTCATTTACCGATTATGCCGCGCTTCCCGTTTGCTAAAAATCCGAGGATTTCTTCAGCATAGGTGTTGCCACTTAACTCACTACCAATAAGCTGTTTAGCCTGGCTTACATTATAATGTGGACTATATAAATATGAATAAACCTGCTTGATGTTTTCTATTTGCTGATGGGTAAAACCGCGTCTCCTCAGGCCAACTAAATTCAATCCACTGTACTTAAGGGGCTCACCGCCACAAAGTATATAGGGTGGAACATCCTGAACTACCCGAAACCCGCCGCCAATCATACAATGTTTACCAACCTTGCAGAATTGGTGCACCGGTGTCATGCCACCGATAATTGTCCAGTCATCAATATGTACATGCCCGGCTATCTGTACTCCGTTTGCAAGAATCACTTTATTGCCAACGTGGCAGTCATGTGCAACATGGCTGTACGCCATCATTAAAACATCACTACCGATGGTGGTTTTCCACGTCTCGGTTGTTCCTTTATGGAGTGTAACAAATTCATGTATTACGGTGTTGTCACCTATAAAAAGTTCTGTTTTTTCATCAGCAAACTTCAAGTCTTGCGGCCTGTGTGCAATAGAAGCCGACTGAAAGATTTTAACATTTTTGCCAATACGTGCACCATCATAAACCACTGCATGAGGGCCAATATAAGTGCCATCCCCGATGATAACATCGTCGTTAATTATCGCGTATGGGGCAATTTCCACATTCTCCCCTATTTGGGCTTTATTACTTACAATAGCAGTTGGATGTTGTTTAATCATATATTGCCTCTCGTTTTATTTTCCAAATGGACTATTTTCACGGTCAACTATGGCTGCCATAAATTCGGCTTCGCAGACTAATGTATCGTTGACAAATGCTTTGCCTGCCATAATAATAACTTTACCACGTTTACTCACTAAATCAATTTCCATTACCAACTGGTCACCGGGAACAACAGGTTTACGGAATTTTGCATTATTAATCTGCATAAACAGAACCAGTTTTTCTTCGGGATTCGGGAATGCATTCAGCAGAAGTATTCCTCCGGTTTGCGCCATCGCTTCAACAATAAGCACTCCCGGCATTATCGGCTGCCCGGGGAAATGCCCCTGAAAGAATGGCTCGTTGATACTAACCGACTTAAGCCCGATAACCTTTTTATCTAACTCTAAATGGGTAATTTTATCAACCAGCAAAAATGGATACCGGTGAGGGAGAATGCGCTGTATTGCATTGATGTCAAATACAATGCCCTCTTTTTTTACGTGCTGGTATTTACGGACTAATTTTTTCTGCTGATACAGTTTCCTGATTTGTTTAGCAAACTCAACATTGGCTTTATGCCCCGGCCGTGCAGCAAGAATTTGCGCTTTAATTGGAACACCGATCAATGCAAGGTCACCAAGCATATCCAGCAGTTTGTGGCGCGCTGGTTCATTTCTGAACCGCAATTGCTTGTTATTAAGCATACCATTCTGGCCAAGAATAACTGTTCCTTCGATACCGAGGTTTTTAGAAAGCTCGTTTAGTTCTTCATCGCTCATTGGCTTATCAATAATAACAACCGCGTTATCAAAATCACCGCCTTTTATTAACCCTTGCCTTGTCAGCTGTTCAACTTCACTCAAGAAGCAGAAAGTTCTTGCAGGTGCAAATTCGGTTA
>JACPGF010000202.1 GCA_016182615.1 Ignavibacteriales bacterium | reverse complement strand
CTTTAAGTAGAAGCGAATTAATAATTTAAGATGATTGCAAAAGATTTCCGTAAAATGCATTTAACTGATAAGCAAAGCGATTTTGCCTATTGGCAAACCAAAACACCGCAGGAACGGTTAGCGGCGTTGGAGGCAATCAGGGAAGAGTACCATAAAGATGACCCGGCTTATACAAACGGTATGGTAAAAGTTTTTAGGATTATCAATCGCGATAAAAAACAAACCCCGGAATGATACCGGGGCTGCTGTAAAAATTATATGGCGGGGGATTGGATTGCTTCCCCTACACCTCAACCTTAGCAACGGGGTTTACTGTTTTCCTCATCGAGTGTACTTTGTTCGGCATGTCGATACTTGCTGTATCGGCGGTGTATTTTTCAAATTCTTCACGGAAGCGCTGTATGGTGAATTTTACCGGCCAGGCCGCTGCCTCGCCAAGCGCGCAAATGGTATTGCCTTCGATATTGCAGGCAACATTTAATAAAAGGTCAACATCTTTTTTAGAGGCGTTACCGTCAACTATCCGGTCTAACAGTTTTACCATCCAGCCCGTCCCTTCACGGCAGGGAGTACACTGCCCGCAGCTTTCATGATGATAGAATTTACTGAGGCGGCTTAATACCCGCACGATGTCAGTATCTTCAGCCATTACCATGATGCCACCCGTACCAATGGCAGAGCCAGCCGCACGTAACGAGTCCGCATCCATTTTAACACCTTCGAGATTTTCACCGCGCAAGGGAGGCATAGAAGAACCGCCGGGTATAACGCATTTAATTTTTTTGCCGCCCGGTACGCCGCCTGCATGGATGTTAATAATATCGGTTAACAAAGTGCCCGAGGGCAGTTCATACACGCCGGGTTTATTAACATGTCCACTGACACCGAATAAAATGGTGCCGGGATGCTTCGGTTCGCCAATAGCTGAGAACCACTCCCACCCTTTGTTAATAATAGGTGGTATGTTGGTAATTGTTTCAACGTTGTTAATGGTCGTGGGGTTGCCCCATAAACCATTCTGTGCCGGGAAGGGAGGCTTTACCCTCGGATAGCCGCGCTTGCCTTCAATAGAGTTCATTAGCGAGCTTTCCTCGCCGCAGATGTACGCACCCGCGCCTTTGTGAATGTATATCTCACAGGTGAAGTTGTGGCCGAATGTCTCTTTCATTTTTTCGCCGACAAATCCACGTTCGTACGCGTCATCGAGCGCTTTCTGCATCAGGTTTACCCACTTGTGATACTCACCCCTGATGTACAGGTACGCGCTTTTTGCCTGTATGGCGTAGCAGGTAATTAATATACCTTCGATGAGCTGATGCGGGTTAAACTCGAAAATCTGCCTGTCCTTGAATGAGCCCGGTTCGCTTTCATCGCCGTTAATGCAAAGATACTTGGGCTTATCGGTTGACTTGGGCATGAAGCTCCATTTTAGTCCAGTGGAGAATGCTGCCCCGCCCCTGCCGCGCAACCCTGACTTTTTCACCTGGTCGATAATATCATCAGTTGTCTGGGCATACGCTTTTTTAACGGCAGTATAGCCGCCGTTGGCAAGATAAACGTCTAAATTGTGAAAATTTTCTATATCCGGTAAAACTATTTTTTCCATACAAAAACCTATTTCAGAGAATCAATTATTGATAATGCCTGCGCGGGAGTAAGGTTCTCGTAAAAATCCTCGTTTACCGCTATCATGGGCGCTGTGCCGCACGAACCCATGCATTCAACTTCTTCAAGCGAGTATTTACCGTCTCCGGTAACACCGCCATGTGTAATCTGCAGTTTATCTTTAACCGCTTTATAAACATCAAAACCGCCCCGCAACATGCATGATACATTAGTACAAACCTGCACGTGATGCCTGCCCGCGGGTTTTTTGTGATACATCGTGTAAAATGTTGCCACGCCCAGAACATCTTCTTCGGGCATTTCAAGTGTGCGTGCAACTTCCTGCATCACCTCTATGGAAATCCATCCGTTTTGTTCCTGCGCGATGTACAGCACCGGCATAACGGCAGCATTTTTATACGGATATTTTTTTACGACGGTATTAATCTTGTTAATATTTTCTTCAGTAAAAGTAAACGGCATCAGCGTTTTAACTCCTTATTCATACAAAAAGTACACATTATTTATCGGCCTCACCCATAACAGGATCAAGGCTGCCGATGATTGCAACCACATCCGAGATCAGGTGCCCGATACACAGTTTTGAAAGCGCCTGTAAATTTACAAACGAGGGGGACCGGATTTTCATCTTCCAGGGATGACCTTCGCCCTTGCTGACAATGTAAAAGCCCAGTTCACCTTTCGAGTTTTCAACCGCGTGATAAATTTCTCCAACCGGCGGATTCAAGCCAAAATTTACCAGCATAAAATCATGGATCAATTCTTCCATGCGTGTATAGACTTCAACTTTGCGGGGCATTACTTTTTTTGGCTGATTGGCAAGTACGGGTCCCTGTGGTATTTTATCTAAACACTGCCGCACAATTTTAACGCTCTCGCGAACTTCATCGGCCCGCACAAAGTAACGGGCAAGGCAGTCGCCTTCTTTATAAACGGGAATCTTAAAATCCATCTCGTTATAAAACATGTATGGTGTAGCACGCCTCAGGTCAAACTCGACACCGCTGCCGCGTAACGAGGGACCGGTAAGGCCAAAATCAATCGCATCCTGCGCGTTGATAACGCCAACGCCTTCGAGACGCTCGATAAAAATTCTGTTGCTGTTGAGCAGTTTTTCAATCTCGTCAACATTCTCATCCACCTGATCGATAAACTCGCGGATGTTTATAAGCGTTGCACTGTCAATATCCTGTGCAACACCGCCGATACGGGTGTAGCTTGTTGTAAAACGGGCTCCGCAGATAACATCATACAGGTTCAATATTTTTTCACGTTCGCGCATGGTCCAGAGGAATACGGTAAGTGCACCAACATCCATGGCAAGTGCGCCAATGGCTATCAGATGCGAGCCCATGCGGGCAAGTTCACTCATAATCATGCGGATGTATTGCGCGCGTTTCGGGGCTTCAATACCGGCAAGTTTTTCAACTGCAAGCACGTAAGCCACGTTATTGGCCGGCGGGGAAAGATAGTCTAATCTATCGGTATGGGGGATATATTCCAGATAGCCCATGTTCTCGGCCATCTTTTCATATCCTCTGTGCAGATAACCAAGTTCAGGTACACAGGCTATTACCGTTTCACCATCTAACCGTAACACAACACGAAGCACACCATGCGTGGCGGGGTGCTGCGGGCCCATGTTCAGAATCATTTCGTTATCAAGAACATCTTCAACGGTTAAGTTATTATCCTGCTCAAGCAATGCCTGAATAATTTTAGGATGAACAATTTCTTTTTTCAATTTTTCCATATACTTAGGATTTCTTTGGAAGTGGGAGTGAGCCCGGTATTCCCATCAACGGGAATTCTTTCCTGAGCGGATGATATGCAAATTCTTCCGGCATGTACATACGCCGTAAATCAGGATGATTCTTAAAGATTATACCATACATGTCAAAAACTTCACGCTCGTGCCAGTTTGCCGTTTGCCACACGGTAGTAACCGTATCGATACTAAAATCTTTATCATCAACCGGTGCTTTTACTTTAAGCCTGGATGAATTGGCTATTGAGAAAACATGCGCAACTACGGTGAAGCGGCTTTTGCGGGTTGCCCAGTCAATCGCCGTCAAATCTTCAAGCAGTACAAAAGCAAGCCGCTCATCTGTTTTTAAAAACGCGCAAAATTCCACGTAAATATCCCTGCTTACGGTTACAGTCAGCTCATCCGTAAATTCGCTAAACTGCAGTTTACCGCCGGGGAACTGTTCAGTTAGTACGTTTTTTAGTAATTCTTTAAAATCCATGGTCTATATATTTACTATAATTAATATTTTAATTTAACACACGAACCGTCCGGTACGGTTTAGAGAGAAATTATTTCCGGTTGTTTAATGTCGTCGTAATCCCGAGCTCTGGTTTTGCCGATTTTTTCCTGAATCAGCATCAACGCGTTCAAAAGGTTATCCGGGCGCGGGGGACAGCCTGCCAGATAAATATCAACCGGCAAAAACTGGTCGATACCCTGCACAACAGAATATGAACGGTACATGCCTCCTGTTGAGGTACATGCGCCCATTGCAATTACCCATTTCGGTTCAGGCATCTGATCATAAATCATCCGCACTACTTTTGACATTTTATAGGTAACCGTACCTGCAACAATCATCAGGTCGCACTGCCGTGGAGTAAAACGCATTACCTCCGATCCGAAACGGGCTATATCGTATTTTGGCCCGCCAACTGCCATCATCTCGATAGCGCAGCAGGAAATACCCATCGGCATCGGCCAAACGGAAGACTTCCGTGCCCAGCCAACAATCGCGTCAATTGTCGTGGTCATGTAACCATCTTGTTTCAGTTTAGCTTCTAATCCCATTTGAAACCTCCTTTTTTGTATGCATAGAGAAAACCAATTTCGAATACTACTAAAAAGACTAACATGGAATAGAAGGCAGAAAGTCCCAATGCACCATATAATCGTTTAAATTCCACAGCCCAGGGGTAAACAAAAATTACTTCCAGGTCGAAAATGATGAAAAACATCGCGACAAGGTAGTATTTTACTGATACCCGTTCATGGGTTGAGCCAACCGGTTGTACACCACTTTCGTAGGTGGACAGCTTTTCGGCAGTCGGCCGCTGCGGTCCTACTAACTTGGACGACCAAACTACCACTATCGCGAAACCAATCGCGAATGCCAGCACTAAAAATATAGGAACGTATTGTTCTAACATATGCCCTAACTATTAGGATTAAAAATAAAACAGAATTTACTAAGATTAGTATAGAATAGCAAAGAGTTAGGAGTGTTGAGTGATGAATTATGAGTGAGGAGTTAGGAATTATGAGTGAGGAGTGATGAATTATGAGCGAGGAATTAGGAATTATGAGTGAGGAGTTAGTATAGAAGCAGGTAAAACAATCGCAAAGATGAAAGAAAAGGGAATCTGTTATTGGGTCGAAATTTTAGTGGTGAAGTTTTACCCTGATCTTATAAAAAACAATTATTGTAATACTCCACCGTAATTTTTGTGGTAGCACGGAATTTCAGAAAAACGTTTCATTTACTGTTACATCACAAAAAGTAACATATCGTAAGCACGGAAGGGCTGGAATAGCTATAACAAACAAAAGTACACAAAGATTGAAACTCCGAAGGAGTGAAATGGCTTTTCCCAAAACCACAAAAATTTACACACATTTCAAATAACTATAACGAAATTTCCTCTGAACCGGGAATTCTGTATTATGAGTGATGGTTCAATTTGTTTTTGTGTCTCTGTATTGAAACTGATTGGTAAGGAAAGAATCTACCCGGAAAACTTAATAGTACTGTAAAGAATTCAATCTAATAAACCTATACTGAACAAAAAAACGGCAGTTGAAGTGCAAAATAGTTTTTGCTGTCCAATTGCCGTTTTTTTTATAAGAATTAGTGTTTTATTCTCCTAAAGGCACAATCTCTATGGCTGCACCGCCGCCTGCAGCCAGCTGGATTGTAAGCAGGGTTTTACTATCAACATTTTTGTCTTTAGTAATCGTATATGACATTGGGTTGGTTTCATAATGCGCATCTTTTCCGTCCTGATAGATAAATGCAGTATATTTTTTACCGGGAGTTAAAAATGACAAGTCTATATTAGCATTTCTCGGATTTTCATCCGTGATCGCACCAATAAACCATTTTTCAGTATGTTTTGCTTTCCGCGCGATGGTTAAATAATCACCGGGTTCGGCTTCAAGTATTTTAGTGTCGTCCCAGTCAACCGCAACGTTTTTAATAAACTGGAATGCATCTAAAAACCGGTTATAGTTTTCGGGCAAGTCTGCCGCCATTTGTAATGGGCTGTACATGGTTACATATAAGGCTAATTGTTTAACCAATGTTGTATGGATTTTTTCCTTTTTATCCTTTTTGTAATAACTCAAGTCTATCTGAAAAATTCCCGGGGTATAATCCATTGGTCCCCCGAGTAAACGGGTAAACGGCAGAATTGTTTCATGCTCGGGCGGGTTGCCATCGCTCCATCCGTTAAATTCGTTACCTCGGGCAGCCTCGCATGCCAGAAAATTGGGGTAGGTCCGGTGTAATCCGGTCGGACGGACAGGTTCATGGGCATCCACCATAATTTTATTTGCGGCAGCCTTTTCGATTACTCGGATGTAATGGTCAACCATCCACTGCCCATCATGCGATTCACCCCGCGGGATAATACGGCCAACATAACCAGTTTTAACGGCATCGTAATTGTGTTTTTTCATAAAAGCAAATGCATCGGTCAGCCGCCGTTCATAATTGGCAGCTGAAGCAGATGTTTCATGGTGCATGATAAGTTTTACTCCCTTCTTTACCGCGTAATCCTGCAATTCCGTAACATTAAAATCAGGGTAGGGGGTTACAAAGTCAAAAACCTCTTCTTTCATGTTGCCATACCAGTCTTCCCAGCCAACGTTCCAGCCCTCGACAAGGACTCCTGCAAATCCATGCTGCGCGGCAAAATCAATATAAACCTTTGTCCGCTCTGTTGTTGCGCCATGATGCCCGTTTGGCTTTACGGCGTGCCAATCCATATCCTGAAGTTTTATATTGGAACTATCCGCGTAGTTCCATGAAGATTTGCCAACGTGTAGTTCCCACCAGATGCCTACATACTTTTGCGGTTTTATCCAACTGACATCTTTTAGCTTGCAAGGCTCATTAAGATTTAACACCAGTTTCGAGTTAAGAATATCAGGAGCATTATCGGCAGCAATAATTGTGCGCCAAGGAGTTTGGCAGGGAGTTTGCATGTACGATTTTGAACCAAGAGGGTTAGAAGGAAGATACGATGTGAGTTCAAAATTGCTTCTGTTTACAAGCAGATGCATTGCCGGATAGTTTAACAGTGCTGCCTCAAAAATACTTACATATAACCCCCCGGATGTTTTCATTAGTAATGGTGATTGCACTGCACTATCAGCAATTATCGATTTTGTTCCGATTGCACCTTCATCCATCCCTGCAAAAGCATGCACACCGGACAGCAAGCCAGTATTATATTTATATTCTTGTGAATCAAAGTCACCGGGTATCCAAAATGCCTTATGGTTGCCGGTTAACTGGAACTTTGTTAATTCATTCAAGACCACAAAATACGAAAGATGATTCTGTTTGGGAAATTCATAACGGAAACCGACACCATCATCAGCTGCCCTGAATCGTATTATAATAGTCCTTTCATTTTGCAGGTAGTCTTTTTTTGTCAGGGTTGCTGCAAGTTCATCGTACTGGTTACGGATTTGTTTTTGCTCTCCCCACACAGGTTCCCAAATCTCATCAAATGAAGATGTATCAATGCGGACTAATGTCAGTCCCTGCGCAAAATCTGGTAAGTCCTTAAGTATTATCCCCAAAGTTGATAGTTGGACAACCGGTTTATCCTTGTATTTTACCGAATAAACAGGTGTTCCCGAACTATTCAGTTCAAATGTTACCGTGTAGATTTTACCGGGCGAATGCACTGTCAGGTTTTGACAGATCCCGGATATAAATAATATTAATGTCAGTATAAATATTTGTTTTGTCATCAAATCTGTACCGTTTGTTTGCAATGAGTTTTATAAATATTAAGTAAAGTTGATTGGATTCCGGGGAATCACTTCATCAGGATACATTTTTTTACGGCCCGCAGCTTATCCGTTCGTATCTCATATAAATAGATGCCTGATGCAAGATGTGAGCCGTTAAACTCATGTTCATGATAACCTTCTGTCAAACCTGAGAGCAGTTGTGTACTAATCAATTCACCCAAATAAGAATAGACTGAAAATTGCACATCAGCTTTTACAGGAAGCACAAAACCGATTTTTGTTACCGGATTGAACGGATTGGGATAATTTTGGAACACGTTAAAATCCTTCTTGAGTGTTCCGTTTTCTTCAACTCCATTGGCTGCCTCAAACACGGCGGTTAATGTGCCCGGAGTATGGCCGGAGAGGATGATTTCAGGTGCCGTAGATGTTGAAAGACCTTCCCATTTTACAAAACGGGAACCATTTTGCGCGACAGCTTTAACCGATAAAGGAACATTTTTAAAGAAAGTATGATCAAGGCTGTCTTGTTTAATTTCAACAGTTGAAATAAATATTTTTCCACGGGCAGGGTTGCTCCGGCTGATATTAATTTTATATAAGCCATCCAATCCGAACTTTGTAATATAAAAACCACTGAGCGCAGCCGATCTGGTGGTTGCAAAATCTTTCATCAACTGCACATTCACGTTCCAATCGCTGCCCATTGAAATAGACTGAGGCCAGCGTGCTTTGTGTCTGGCAATCTCCGGTGCTATAACGGCACTTAAACTATCTATAACGTGATGGACAAATTCTTTGCGGAATGTAGTGTTAGCATGTGCCGCCATTCGCTGTATGAAATTATTTTTAAACTCGGTATTCTCCAATAACTTGCGCAGCAATAAAGTTGCCCACGGGGGATTTGGCCAGTTTGGGCCGCTTATGGCTGTAGCATTGGCCAGTGAGTTTGTATTATACATCCCCTGCGCATTACCGCCAAAGGTAAAGTCAAGGTCGTACACCATCCAGCGCCATTTTCCGGTACTTGTCCTTTCTCGCCACAGTTTGGAGTTTGCTCCGGGCCAGTCACCATTAGCTGCATAGATTTCTACCGTGGAATAGTCAATGTAATCATCAATATCAAGAATACTCTTGATATAATTATAATTTTCCGGTTGGCTCAAGTCGTGGGTGGCTACATAATTCATCATCTGCGAATAAGCAATTGTATCGCCGTTATTTGCTGAAACTGCTTTACTTATTTCGATTATATCCACGTTATCTTTATCAACCTGATAATGGCTTTCCAGATAGTGTTCATTTAATTTTTCACGAATGTTATAAATACCCCAGTAACTGCCATTAAGAAAAACCACTGAAGGCCGGTACGCCTGCACAGCCAGATTTGTTCCTTGTGAGATAAGCGTCTGAACCATCCCATCCCGGAACATGGTCCGCCACCAATCCTGCCCTGAGCTTCGCAGAACAAAGTTATTATATTCTTCAAGCGGTAGCCATGGAAAAAGCCGGTAGTCAAGTTTTCCGTAGCCATAATCATCACGGAAGTAGAAGGCTAATGATTTCATCGCGTAAATTCGCGAACAACCGCCATATATTTTCACTCCCGCGGAGGCTGAAAAACCTTTATTCCTATCCCTTTCGAAAAACTCAATGGCAACCGGCCGCTCCCATTCCTGATTCCAGTTGCGCGGTGAAGTGCTGCACAAGCCGGTAATACCGCGTGTCCCGATAACATATATCCCGGCGGTATCACTAAAAAAATTACCCGGGTCAGTGCTGAGTGAGAAAACCGGTAATCTGGTATTTTCTGTAATAAAGTATGTGTTAGTGATTGTTTTGCTTGCTAATATACCGGCCTTGAAAGCGCGGGCTTTAAGAACAGTTGTCGAATCAATTCGAATTGGTGCTGTATAGAGACTGCTATTGCTTGAAGGTGTTTCACCATTGAGGGTATAGCGAATGGTAACATCCGGTACAGGGTGTGATATTGTTACTAAAACTGGGGAAGTGTAAAAACCGCCTTTAAAACTGTTAACAGGGTCAGCTAAGCGGTTATAGATGCCATTTTCTAAATTTGCCGAACCGGGGGTAGCGGGTTTAAAAAAGTAGTACAATGGTGCAGCATCCGGAAACCGCCCGCAGGAAATATCGTCCTGTTGTGCCCCGAAAGTGAGGGTATCCACCACTTGCCCGGCAGCATTAAAGAGTCCAATCTTTTCACCCGAGGCACTCAGCTTAAAATTAGCATGTGTCCCGGTATTTTTATCATCAGCCCAAATTAGGAGAAAAGCACCGGGTGCGATAATAATATCGGTAACAAATTGGTATTTCCGCGGCTGTGAGAGGTTATCGGTAATGCTGAAGTTTTTAAGATTTACCGATACCATGCCGCTGTTATACAACTCTATCCAATCTGCATATTCGTGGTAATCAGGGTCTGCAATGGTCTGCGTATTTGCTGCCATGAATTCATTTATCGAAATTGTTTGAGCATGTATAATAAATTGAGAACACAGTACCAGTACGAATATAAGGCAGAGGAAGGTACAATGATGAAAACTGATAATAAAGCGATTCATAATCAACAAGGAATTTTACTGTTTTAATATATTGGATACAAAATACAGATAAATACCGCAAAAAGCGAAGATGTGTAAGAGTAACATCGCAATGCCTGATGAAGACTCGGAAATACGATAATGACTGGAAAACAACTTAACTGTTGCGTTTTGTTTGTAGCAACAAATAAATTTAGCAAGGTTACAGACGATGGATACCTTAAGATGATTTGCAAATTTACCGGAAATGTTTAGTGCAGAAAACTTGGCATATCTCCGGTTAAATGGAAGATGCTTTGTTCAAATGAAAATTAAGTGTATTCGGATCAAGTCTGCATTTAGAAAAGCATGGCAATATTATGAATTGTTCCGAAATGTAGGAAAAATCCCGGATGGGTTCTTACCGTAAGGTAATACTTTGAACTGGTAAACAAATCCCGATTATTTATTAGTTGTTAGTTTAACCTTTAATCACTCAGGGCTTAATTCCCCGCTGCTTGCAGCGCTTGTAGATTATTATACCCCGAAACCCCGTTCGCTTGCGGTGGGGAATTTCATAAAAACTTCAAACTTGAAAAATGCAATAGTTATAAATAACACCGAAATAATGTTAGAAATTCTTACATTAAAGGTGCTGCTGGAAACTATATAGAAAGAAAATAGAAGAGAAGGAGTTGGAGTAATGATCAAATGTATTTTTTTATTCATCGTGTGCTTCTTGTTAAGTTGTTGTCAAGACAAACCTAT
>JACPGF010000198.1:1918-4228 GCA_016182615.1 Ignavibacteriales bacterium | reverse complement strand
TCGGTATCATTTTCAAATCCGGGATTCTAAATCGGTATTTTAGAACTAAATATTTACTAGTGATTATAAAACAAACACTTCCAGCTTTTTTGGCATTTTTTATCACTGCTTCGAGGTCAGTTGTTATGATATTAATTAATTCACTTTTTTTCACGCCTCGGCTGCATATTCTCAATACTAGAAAACCCTTGCCATTCAACCATCCATTTAATTGCCGAAGTTTTCAGTTGAAAATCTTCTTAAAAACGGTGACAGACTGGCAACAGTAGTGGTTGGGAACCTTATGCGAAAATATTTTTTTTAACAACCTTCCAATACCAGCTCTTTTTTGCCATTCAGAGAGAAATACAACCTCTCATGAGAAATCCCTGTCAAAAAGTGCATTTAAACCCTAAATTTGGATATTGGTTATTTGTGCAAATTGCTTTTGCATCTAAAAATAAATTTAATAGCTTAAAAAGGATAGCAAATGTACCCGGATGAAATAAAGGTTGAAGTTAGCAGGGCAGAGTTATCGGAAAACGATGCAAATCCAGTATTTGCTGAACTGCAACTGGGAATTTATTCTGCACTCGAAACATATGCAAACGTCCATAGGGGCAGCGGATTTAATTCAGTAGTCACAACGGATTTGTTCGAACAGGCTCGAGTGAAAATACTTGAACATCTTGGCTTATCTCAGCAGGATTATCTGGTGATTTTTTCTGCCCCTGCTGTTGGGGAATACCTCACAAACCAACTGGAACCGGGTAGTTGGCAATGCCTTTCCAGTGCAGATTTAGACCTCCCGCTAGGTGTGCGGGTTATAGTAGTAAAAAAAGATAAAGTTCACCAGAGAATTCAATTTAAAACCGGCGGCGGTACCGCAAGGTTAATCTCACCTGATTGGGTAGTATGGGCAAAGCTGCCAGAGAGATTTGAACCCGGTACACCTGCCATTATTAATATTTTAAGTTTTGTAAAAGCATTGCAACTGAAGGGAAAATATGGAAATGATGCTTTCAATAGTTACAACAATTATACTGCTCATAGCGTCCTTCATCTGCATGAATTTGAACAACTCTCAGGCAGGGAATTGCTTAATGTATTTCGTGAAACGTGCATCGGCAATCACCATGAAGTGCCAACTGTAGAAGGTATGCAGCCCTTTATTAATTTGGACAATAGTGCCAGCACGCCAGCATTTACTCCGATTTGGGACGCATTTGTTAAAACATTACATATGTCAAAAGACGAACAACAGAAAATGATATGTGAAGCCAAAGCGATTGGTAATGAATTTTTCCACGCCCCGGAAACTGATTATGATATATTATTTACTTCAAATACCACGGAGGCAATCAATATCGCTGCTGAAAACCTGAAACTTGCATGCGGGAATGCAGACGAAGCCATTGTTATTAATACAATTTCAGAGCACAATTCCAACGAACTCGCTTGGCGGACAGTTCCCGGGTGTAAACTTATTGGTCTTAAAATTAACGGTGATGGGATTCCTGACCTTGATGAACTTGAACAACTGCTGAGAAAATATAATAGAGGGGATGCACAAGGAAAGAAACGTGTAAAATTGGTGGCGGTAACCGGCTCCTCTAATGTGCTAGGTGTATGTAATGACCTCAGGAGAATCAGCGGAATTGTACACCATTATGGAGCTCACTTGCTGGTGGATGCTGCGCAGCTTGTGGCTCACCGGGAAATTAATATTCAAGATATTGGAATTGACTTTCTGGGTTTTTCAGCGCATAAGATGTACGCGCCTTTTGGCAGCGGTATGCTGATAATTAAAAAGGGTTTGTTGAAATTCAGTGCGGAGGAGATTGTAAGGTTACAGCGTTCTGGTGAAGAAAACGCTGCGGGCATAGCCGCTCTCGGCAAGGCAATGATTCTGCTGAAGCGCATTGGATTTGATGTGATCCGAGATGAGGAACTTGTTCTTACCAAACGTTTAATTACGGGATTGAAAAAAATACCCGGAATAAAAATTTTTGGTATGCAGGATGAGACGTCTTCGGAGTTCGGTCGAAAAGGCGGTGTTGTCGTTTTTGAAGTTCAGGGAATGATGGCGGATAAGGTCGCAAAATATCTTGCAGAAAAAAGTGGTATTGGCGTACGAGCCGGTTGCCATTGCGCGCATATTCTAATTAAACATTTGCTGAAGATCCCACCGGTTCTTCAGCGAATTCAGAAATGGATAGTAATGCTTTTTCCTAAAATTGAACTTCCCGGGGTAGTCAGAGTTAGTCTGGGATTAGAAAACACAACACAGGATGTTGATACGTTACTTGAATCACTCGAAGGTATTGCTTC
>JACPGF010000198.1:0-1851 GCA_016182615.1 Ignavibacteriales bacterium | reverse complement strand
GACAAAAGGCTATTATTACACATGAGGGACAAAAACAATTCAAACGGGTTATGAAAGAATATTGCAGGAAAAAAGTGAAGGCAGTATTCGGCTGATGACCAGTAGTATTTGCAGTTTGCCACTGTTGTAAGCTGGGAGCAATTTCACCGGAAATTAAATTGCAGTGATTCATTTTTTTGTTGTCATGTAAATCAGCGAGAGAAACCGTGAAGTGCAAAAATTCATCGCAGATAGTTTTAACTTTGTTGATGCAACTGAGGTTGGTACATATTTGTATTTTGAAAATGTGACTGAAGATTTGGATGGTAAATGGTATCTTGAGGCGATTGATCCGGTTGTCAGGTATTATGCTAAGACCCCGGTTTTTCTTGCCGGGTTTCCGCATCCGGTTGAAGAGAAGATTACAACTGACTTTACTAAAACCATTTGGCTCCCGGTAATTTTTACTTTAGTTATGTTGTTTTTACTGATATTTGAAGAACTTCTTGAGATTGCATCAGTAGAACACAAAAAGCACGATGAATGATGATGCAGATGCATTAAAACAGGGCTGGTAGTAACCGGAATAATTTTCCTATATTGTAAAAAAGTACGTCTTCAAAAATATGGTCTCACAAAAAACATTTATACAACTTGCTACCTCATTCCCGGATGTAGAAATGCTGCCGCACTTCGAGATGCAGTCTTTCCGTGTAAAGAAGAAGATTTTTGTAACATTAAACGAAAAAGAAAACCGCTGTTGTGTTAAACTGCCGCCAATCGAGCAGTCGGTGTTTTGTTCGTTTGATACGGAAGTGATTTGGCCGGTACCCAATAAATGGGGCTCGCAGGGGTGGACCTTAATAAATTTACAAAAAGTGCGTAAGGCTACCCTGCGGGATGCGCTGCAAACTGCATACACGAATGTATGCAAAAAGGACAGGAAGAAATAGTTCTCCCCCTGTCCCTAAAAAATATACTATAATCTATTCTTCAATAAATCCGTCAACGGGTTTTGATTTTATTGACTCTAAAAGATTAAAATAAACGAGTTCAATTTCACTATGGTTCTTGAATTGATATTCCAAAAACTCCGTACTGGTTGAGTAGAGCCTTAAACTGAATTCGGTATCGGTTTGACATCTGACAACCTTGATGATTCTGCTCAAATTGATTAATTCGCCGGCAATTTCGATCCACATGACCACTCCTGAGTATTGTGCATAATTGTATATTGCATTATCGAAAATGTACTGTAAAAGGTTTAGCTATTAGTTAACTTTCCTTTTGTGCTGTGTATAAGCGGGTTTAGCTGCGTCGCGGCGGCATCCCCGGGTTTACATCCCGGGAAAAAGGCTTCCATATCAACTTGTTGATACGAATTTACCGGTACTGAAACTTTGGCTCCATCTTCGTAATAAATAATTGTCATCACATCCCTTCTTGCAAGCGTGTTATTTGCACCGGCACAATGCAGTGTCCAGCCCGAGTGAAAAGTAACATCACCCGCGCGCAAGTCGAAGGTCTCAAGTTCATACTGCTGTTCTGTTATATGTTTCCTGAAAAAATCATTTGATGTGCTTGAAATAGGAAGGCTGCTCAGTTGACCCCGGAGATGAGAACCTTTCGCGAATGTCATGCTGCCCATTTCACGCGGGCAATCGGTGAGGGGCATCCACATTGTAAGCATATTTTTACTGCTTACCGGCCAATAGAATTGATCCTGATGCCATGGTGTTGGCAGCCCGCCGTACTGTTTAAACAATGCCTGATCATGATACAACCGTACGCCCTGAACCTGCATCAGCTGGGCTGCAATGCCGGCAAAGCGCTTCGCGAAAACAAACGCTCTTGCCATCTCATTTTTTAACC
>JACPGF010000204.1 GCA_016182615.1 Ignavibacteriales bacterium | reverse complement strand
ACTTTATCTATAGAAAATCCGGTCTTATCTGAAATATTACCAAAACCCGCTATTTGTTCAGCGGCTTGTTGAGCGGTCAAGCCCTGGGTTTTCATTGCGGATGATAATAAATCTATATAGGATCTAATTTCTTTAGGCAAGGTATCATTAAGGTGCCCATGTGAATTTTCTTGCGGCAACATAGTATTGTTCATCGATAAGACTAATACGATTGCCGTTGAAAAAATTTTAGGTTTTTCTTCTCTTACTCCCTTCGGTAAAAAATGACAGGAGAGAGAATAGAGAAAAATTAAAAAATTCATGATGGCATCCTGATTTGTTTTTTGTTTATTAACCGCACTGGCATACACAAATACATTTTGGGAAAATTCTTTGAAATTCCCAAAGCCGAAAGCCCAATATCGAAAAATTATCCATCATCCCAAATACTCGATGAAAATGGAGGTGTGCGATGTGGCAGTATAAAAGCAAAAAGGCTGCCCCGTTTGAGACAGCCTTTTGCAAAAATCTAATGATTTTTATTTCGTGAATTATTTCATCAGGACTAATTTCTTAATCGAATGTTACCGGCATTCCATACAACGCTATGATATCCGGCTTCTTTTTCACCTGCCAGCAATGTTGCAACATTTTCACCTAATTGATTGTAGATGGTTATAGTTACATATGTCTTTTCTGGCAAACTAAACTCTATCGTCGTTGTAGGATTAAACGGGTTAGGATAGTTCTGTCCGAGAGAATATTCCATTGGCAGATCCTTCCCTTCGACAACAAGTGCCTGTACTGCACTGTTTGTTATCACTGCCTTCTGACCACTCATAATATTTTGCTTATAGATGGCACCGTTAGTTACAGCATCCTGTAACTGCAAGCAAACTCCCCGTGCCTCAATAGTTACCGGATAGACGGCACCATTGATAAGAATTGTTTCTTTACCTGACATTCCACACAAACTTGTGTTGCCGGCAAACCGCACATCAAATACGCCCGCGGGGGGCAGCGGAGGCAGATCAAAATCATTCTTTCCAGCTTGACTCCCGTCAATCAATAACTGGCCTGAATTTCCGGCAGCATCTGATATTATAATCATCATTCTCCGCGTGTTGTTAACCTGACCGGAAATCTGCTTTGCAATTTCCCAATTATTTGGCAGATAAATGGTACCGCTACTGGCAGCCCGAACCCAATAACCCTTACCAACTGACAAAAGCTGCACGGAAGCGTAACCGTTATTGTATTGATAAAAAGGTGAGTTAATGATATTTGCTGGTGTTGTTGTGAACAAGTTTGTATGCACATCATTATGTAACGGTCCGACTATATTCCAGCCTTCACCTACCTGAATGGTATTGCCCGCAGAAGGCCCGCAGACAGGAATTGTTGCTGACTGCGGATAACGTACCCAATAGCCTTTTCCAGGTGTTAGAGTTGCTACCGGTTGATAGCTTCCCTGAAACTGATAAACCGGAGATGTTGCACTTGGTAAAAGAACACCGGTATTCATACTTGCCGCGTTGATGGGTATCGATACTATATTCCATCCGTTATTCAAGGTAATATCTCTGCAAATATCTCTTGAGCCATAAATTCCCAAAGAAGTAATTCCTGTGTTCGTTAACTGGTAAGAGTTTTGGGCTCTCATATTAATATTAACTAACTGTCCGGTAATATTATCTTTCAAGAGGAATGTTCCGTCAGGTAATTCCGATGGATCCCAATTGAATCTTAAAGGGTAGCCACTGCCACCCGGTTGAAACTTGATAATCCAAACAGCCGAAGTAATCGTGTCCGGCCGGTAATCTTTATATGAATATTCGAGTGGTGTAACTGGCAATTCAAACCGGACATCAAAAATTCCCGTTGGCGGAGCCGGAGGTAACCCATACTCACCATAAGCAGTATCTATCGCATTTGTTGCCTCAGTCCCGGTCCCAAAAGCTATATTACCCTGATTGTTTCCATTATCTTTTATTATCACATCGGCTTCCCAGGTAATCGGGGGGCCGACCGAAATGACAATATCTTCAGGGTACATTGGTCTCATTACATATTTGCCGTCTGAGTTCTGCCCAATTATGCCTTGTATCGAAGTTAGAACCGTACCGTCGGGCGGCGGTTCCCATACTCTTACACCATAGGATCGCTTAGTAAAATATGCCGACTGCCCATGAACATATATTTTATTTCCGAAATGATCGTTAATCGCAAATGGATTGTAGGCAGTGTCTGATGCGTTCCGGTTCGTGGTAATCACATTTCTAAATACCACATACCCGTTTTCATATTGTTCACCGTTAACATAATTCGGCGCCATACCGTAAGCAAACTTGGCAACGGTAACCTCAGCTGGTTTCCCACGGGTACCTTCATTTGCTATATAAACAACCTGAGAAAACTTCAATAAAACAAGCTCGGTTTGTCTGCCATATTCAGTAATAACACCGGTAAACTCGTAAACTTTTCCGGTATCAATCATATCAAAACCCGAAGATATTGTTGTATCGTCCTGAATTAAACACAATCCGTTAAAACTTGTGGTTGTGTCATTCTTCTCTTTAATATAACTTTGCCAGCGAGCACCGGCCCACATGATAGGTTTACGAAACGAGACAGGATTTACCACTGAATGAACCATGGTAACGCCGCGTACACGTACCGTATCCCCGAAATGGGGTGAACGGTCATTGCCTGCAGCAAGTGAATCCGGTGAAACAGACTGAATTTCCGAAATTGTCAATAATGGGTATATACCAAACGAATCAATAGAAAATACATTGCTGCTGCTGTCTCGTATTGATGGATTCGAGGCATCCGAAATTTTTACGCGGCATTGCATCGATGTTGTATTCGGTACCGTCCAAGTCCATGAATTGAGTGTAGCCGGAACGGATTGAGCCAGTACAATCCATGCGATACCGTTAGATGTTGAATACTCAATTTTAACATTTGCAATCTCTGTACTTGACCAAGTGATGTTACGCGGTGTTCCAGCCACCCAACCTTCTCCGCCGTTTGGCGATATGAGGTTAACAACCGGAGCACTAATAAAGTTCGGACTGCCTGCATCAACCCACGCTGTATAGACGAGCGTGGCTAACCGTTCAGACGCCTTACTGAGAAGCCGGATTGTGAACGGGGCGGTTTTATTCCAAAGCTGTTCATAATACGGTGTTGTACTAGTACTTCCTGTTATTGAATGGGCAGCAGAATCGGCTCGTAATACTGAATCAACATAAAGATAATCTTCATACAGAAATCCGAAGATATAGTTACTCTTATCGACCACATAGGATGCCGCAGCAGGTGTGTATAACAGCTCCGACTGATACGATTGTATCAAGTTCGATTCATATCTTGAATGAACACCGGACTGTCCCGTCAACTGCCCATCATAGTTTTCTGTAATGTGCAATGGCATATGTCCATCTGCTAGATAATGCCCCAAATCAGAAGACAACTGTCTCGCCTTGAGCCAGTCTCTTCTCATGAATGCAGCTTTTAACGAATCAACTGTTATCAATGTGACCCACGGTAAAATACCATGTTCAAAAACAAATGACTCACCATGTAAAGCAATAACTGAATCATACGAATGCGAAATCCGCCCATTGGCTAAAAATTCAGGATAGGCATCGATATCAATGTAGTGTTTTGGTGCTTCGGTTGGGTCTGTAGCCTTGCGGTAATCAGCATCAGATGCGTGGGCTGCCAGTGAATCAGCCCAAATGGTGAACGGTTGCATTGCAGCTGGAAATGAAATTGTGCAATTTCTGTTGATAATTTTATGTGCGACACTGCCCCATCCTCCAAAGAGTAACAGGCAGGATAATGAAGCCAGCAAAACCGTAAGAAATGAAAGCCTCATAAAAAAACCTTTTCAGATTATGATTCATAAAACTAACAGGATTAATCAAAAAAAGAAAGGAATATTTTATTGGTTTTTTCTTGTGTTTAGAGTTAACCCTATACTGAGAAATTGCAATGGTTTGAAGATTCTATTACAAAAAAAAGGCTGTCCCTTACGGGACAGCCTTTGCAAAAATCCAATGATTTTTATTTCGTGAATTATTTCATCAGGACTAATTTTTTAATCGATGTGAATTTATCGGTTTTAATCTGATAGAAATAAACTCCTGAACCCCGGCATTCCATACAACGCTATGATATCCGGCTTCTTTTTCACCTGCCAGCAATGTTGCAACATTTTCACCTAATTGATTGTAGATGGTTATAGTTACATTTGTCTTTTCAGGTAAACCAAATTTAATAGTTGTTGAAGGATTAAACGGGTTAGGATAGTTCTGCGAGAGTTCGTAAGCTATCGGTTTTTCGAGTGAACTAACAGCAATCGCGGTTACACTGCTGCTATTGATAACAGCGCTTTCGCCATTATGCAATACCATGTTAACCAGTTTGCCATTTGTTGCCACGTCAACAACTCTCATATCCATACCTGATGCACTAACGCGTACGGGATATGTTGCTGAACTGATTGAAATCGCCTGAGCTTCGGTTCCAAGAACTTCAAGATTCTTCTGGCTTGCAAAACGCGCATCAAACACACCTGCCGGTGGAACCGGAGGTAAATTGAACATTTCAGTGCTAACGTTTTTAGCCTGTGCATTCGTTAATGTAAATAATGTCTGGGCTTGCCCGCTTGCATCGGAGATATTGATACGTGCCCACTCTTTATCTATTGTAACAACTGCATTCTGGCCGTCTTTTGCTGCTGCGGTAGCAGGTAAATTCAAGGTACCGGCTGCACTGGTGCGAACCCAGTAACCTTTACCTTTTTCAAGAGTAGTAGCCTGAAAGTAACCACTGGTGAAAGCAAAGAAGAACGAATTGACAATACCGGCCGGGGTTGTTGTAATACCGGAAGTAGCAATATTATTATGATAAGCACCAACCATATTCCAGCCTGCTACTACAGGAACTGTATTAACTGCAACCGGGTTACCAACGCAGTTATAGTTTGCTGCAGCTGCATACCGTACCCAGTAGCCACTGCCGGTACTAAGTGTTGTTGCCTGTACATAACCATTATTATATCCAAATACCTGCGAGTTTGCACCCGGGAATACAGCGGTTGCTGTCATATCGTTTGCAATAACAGGAACTGAAACCATGTTCCAGCCTGCATTTAATGCCATCGGAATTGACATCTGTTTCGTGTACTCGATTTTAAGCGAGGTTACACCGGTATTGGTTAACGTGTAACTGTTCTGCGCATGCATATCAACATTTACTATTGTGCCTGTTACGGCATCTTTTAAGATAAAGTTACCTGTTGGCAATGTTGCAGGGTCCCATGCAAATGTAAACGGATATCCTGAAACACCGGGTTGGAATTTAACTACCCATGTGGCACCGTTAACAGTATCTTTGCGGTAATCTTTCCACGAATAATCAGCCGGGGTTACCGGTAATTCAAATCGGGCATCAAATGTTCCTGTCGGTGGTGCAGGAGGAAGTGATTCTTCGCCAAGAACCGGATCAATACCATTTGTTGCCAATGGTGATAAACCAAAGGTAATATTCTGGTTAAGAGTAGCGCTGTTGTCTTTTACATTTACAACTGCTGCCCAGGTAATTTGGCCTGCAGTAATACTAAATGTTGCATTGCTAACATCAAATACTGAGTCGGCCAAAACATCACTAACACGTACTTTACATTGAGTTGAAGCAGTGTTTGGAACTGACCAGGCAAATGTTCCGGCTGAGCCAGCAACACTTGCAGCAACAGGAAGCCATGATGTACCGTTATCTGTAGAATACTTGATTGCAACATTTGCGATATCATTAGCAAGCCATGTAATGTTGTGCGTAGTTCCAGCTCCCCATGTTTCGCCGCCGTTTGGTGCGGTTACTGTTATCGGGAACTGAGGATTATTGATGGTCATTTTAAGAGGAACAACTTTTAACATATTGCTTGGATCATTACTCTTAATTTTCAGGTCCATGGTATAATTTCCGGCAGGGAAGTCTTCTGAACGGAAAGTTAAACGGACTGCCGCGGTATTACCCTGATTCAGGGTTCCGCTCGCGTTTGTACTGGCAACCCAATCAGGCTCCGCAGACATTTTTACAGCAAAATTGTTTTTCACGTATGCTGCATTGTAAACCATCTGTAAACCTGTTGTACCGGTACCGTTTTCGATGCCTACAGTTGCGGCATTGAGAGTTGCATTCATGTTGTTGTAATAGAACATGATTTTACCGCTCTGGGCAAGTACAACCTGAAAGGTTAATGAACCGGTAGCTGAATATTTCTGCCAGTTAGTGTATTGGATTACAAATTTGTCACCCATCTGCTGATAGTGAACGGTGCCCTGTGTACGGCCATCAAGATCATCCCAGAACGGGCAAATAATATCATTTGGTGTGGCTGCTGTTGGTATTGCAGCATTGGTAAACACGTTCGCTGATGGAGCATTAAACATAATCATACCATTAGAAGAAATGTACAATTGTGTTTTTGGCTGACGGTAATATTTGAACGGGAATCCGATTTCCACCGGACCAACATATCCTTCATCTTTTGGATCGAAAGTACCGGTAGCAACCCATGTAGTAGCTAATGTACCTGTTGTGGAGATATCAGTCCAAACATATTGAGGGCCGTTTGGTTCGTCACTGTCAATCCATTTGTAACCTGCAGAATCAGGACCGCCGAATCCTTCGATTGCCTGTCCAAGGTTCAATTCAGGTTTGTCTGTCTTAATCTGCGAAAGATTTTCGGTTGCAGCATTCCTCATTGGAATTAATTGCATTTCGACAGTACCGGGGAAAGTATTGTTCGCGAATTCAACTGAGTAGTTAAGTGTCGATGGAGTGGCTGATGTATTTGAAATCAATACGCTATCCACAACAATGGATTGTGGCAGCAATACTTTATTCAAGCTGTCAGGGGTTACTGCCATTACCGGGGCTTTGAAAGTTGTATCTTTTAAGACATTTGACAGCACCGACCAGTTATTCCAGCTATCAGCCGCGCGTAATGCAAAATAATAAACGGTATTAAATGCCAGTGAATCAACACGCAGCATTTCCGGTGTTCCTGCCGGTTTCGGTTTGCCAGGATACGGAACAGGGGTTGCGGTTGCAAATGAAATCGTATCAGTAATCGGTGTAGTCGAGTAGCGGATACTATATTTTGCTACTCCACCGTACGATGTATCCATAGGTGCAGTCCATCCAAGTGTAATTGAATTGGATGTTTTTGCTAATGTATGAACATCTGTTACAGCCGTTGGCGCAATACTGTCGCGGGTGCCCATTGTTGGATCCCAGCCGTCAAGAGTTAATGCCCCCGTATTATCAGGGTCTAACCAATCTTTTAACCGTGTGGCTGGTGTTGTACCATAATTCCACGACATCGACATTTTGCCATACAAGTCGGATTTATCCGTTGCAGTACATGAAGACGGGCCGCCATGTAACTGACCCATAACACGGTGATTCTGATCATAAATAGGTGAACCGGATGATCCTGGTTCTGTTACACCATTACTCCAACGGGTTCTCCAATGTGAAGAGGCGGGTGTTCCGGACCATGTATCATGTTCAAACGGTACACTAACAAAAGAAATTTTCTTGATATCGCCATCCGGATGATGAATACCGAGCCTCGTTTAGCTTTAACAAAGCGAAATCGCTTGCAGCGTTGTTTGCTTTTAATGTCGATCCTGATAGTGCATAATTTAACGGCCCATCCTGATTAACACAGGTCGGGCTTTCATACTTAAATACAAACACCCATGTACTAGGGGTTTCGCCGGAGATACAATGATTTGCGGTTAAAAAATATGGGGTAAGATCCATACGGACATTGTTAATCATCGATCCTGAACACCATCTTGTACCATCGTTGATAATAAGGGCGTTACTTCTTTTTTCATTCTGCCAATCGGCACCAACCGGGCAGTTAACATTATTATTACAAGCACCCGAACCACCATAATCCTCGCCGGGAAGTCTTGACCTTAAAATCTCTTTATATCCATGGACAATCTTGGAGATATTAACAACACCTTCAAAAGCGGCATTTGCCGGAAGATAATACTCGAGTGTGCAACTTTCACCGCGTACAAGAGTGGTTCCAAACTTTCCATCTTCTTTGTTGTTTCTTGCTGTAAAAGCTCCGATTACTTCTTTTTTACTATCATTATAGATAAAAAGCTTTGCACCATCCGGTAATAAATATTCCGAAAAGACTAAGTTTGTTGTAATAGCCTCCGGGCACAAGATATGTAATCTCCATAATCTTGCTCCATCTGGCAGCAATTCCCATGTACCGGAATTACTCATTGAATAATTTACCTCGTGGCCAAAACCGAACCTCATAGCCACGCCTTTGACTTCATCCAATTTGTCTTCTGCAAGCAAGCGCTCTACGTCAACTGTGGGCATGCGTACTTCTGCAACAGTCATTCCTACTTGGTTACTGAAGCTGTACGGTGTTCCACCTTCACTCAATTGAGCAAAGCTAGTGGGGACGCAAAGGAATAAAAACAAAAATGCCATCAGTATCGATCTGACGGACTTCTGCTTAGAAAGAAACGTTAGTTTCATGAATTTACTCCATGTTACTTGAATTAAATTATTTAGTTAGTTAGTTTTTCCAAATCATCGAAAGAAATATCCATCAATGGATATTTATTCCAATGTTCAAAATCAAAGTGCCACCATTCGGAAGTAATATGGCTAAAACCAAATTTTTCCATCGTGGTTCTCAGTGTTGCCCGGTTCTTTATTACATTTTCAGGAAGATCGTTGTAGTTATCGTGCGCCTTGTTTGTAAAATCATCATACGGGGTGGGCATCATTACCGGTTTCCCGGTCTTTAAATCAACTAGCGTCAGGTCAAGCGCACAGCCGCGGTTATGCCGGGATCCCTTTCGCGGGGAAGCCGCGTACCGGTCGTCTTTCACATATTCCCACATGGTTACGGTAATTGTGTACGGTCTGTAAGCATCGTACAGCAGAATATCCAGACCAAGGGGTTTTAACGCGGCACGTACCTTGGCAAGTGCCTTAGCAACCGGAAGCCGGGCAAATATTGCAGCCTTATCATAGAGAATTTTACCGGTAAAGTTGTTTTTGGTCGCGTAGCGGATATCCTTATAGATACCCGGAAGAAATTTTTCAAGATTCACAAATGTGAGATCGCTGTCACTCTCTACCATTTGTTTGTACTGAGCAATATTGCCAACAACTTGTAATCCGTAAGAATTTTTAGGAATATCCTGCCCGTGCAGAACACAACTTTGGAATACAATAAATAGGGTGAAAAAAATTTTGAGCTTCAAGTGACGAAGAAAACACCGGTTATTTTTATAAGACAATTAGAGAACAAGAATTTACAACAAATTTGTTTTATTCTCAACTCGAAAAATTGGGTACAGATTTAAATTTTTATCGTAATATGGGGATCTTTCATAAAAATAATTAAGTCTTTTGCCCTGATTGCCTGCAAATACCGAATCAGTTTTAACTTTTTCGTAAAAATCAGCGGCTAAAACTTTATCTTTAGCTAGCATCTCCAAAGCAACTTTTTCCATAACATAATCTTCGAAATACTCCTTTTGCTCGAATATCGCGTTCATAAAACCCCATCGTACAAATGAATCAGGTGATTTTGGCTCAAGAGCAGAAACTATTAACCGAACCGTTCTTTGCCGGGTTCCAACGATAAAGCTGCCTGCCGGTACAACCATTGTATCGGAGGATACCGTGTAAGAGGCTGTTACCGGATGCCTCCCTTCGTAAGGGGAGTTATTAAACTTCACTTCCTTGAAATGATACCTGCTAACTGCCAGTTTTTGCTCAGCCTTTGTTGTACTTGCATGCACCCCGTGTAGTTTTAGCCTGTTAACAAGTTCCGCATACTCGGCGGGGATGATATATGCGTAGGGGATTTGTATAGAATCAGCAACCGATGCTTCATTATAATACGGCACTGCTGCTTCCGCTTTCTCATAAGTATATACTATTTTTTTACCTCCTGACACGATACTGCTATCCGTGATATGTTTATATCCCTTCCAGAAAAAACTCGAAGATGTTGTTTTATTCATAACTAACTGTAAAGGGAAATATTTACCTGAAATACAAAAATCCATAATACTTTCCGCATCAGCGGTTTTATTCAAAGCAAGCAATTTTGAACCGTTAAGAGCCACATATTCAAGGGAGGCTTCAAGCATAGCTTTGGTTGCAAAGACTCTTGTTTTATAAGGTTTAAGCATGTGTGTTTCAATAAGCAGGGCAATCCTGTTTTGAGCCGCGAAATATCCGGTTGAAAACCTTGGTGAACCCGGCCAGTCTGTTATGCCTTTGGTAAAATCTCCGTCTTTAAATCCCACGTAGGGAGCTATATAATATCCCTTTTCCTCGCAGCGTTTGGATAAATATGGTATGAGTTTGTTTTTAATTTCTGCCGCGGTAGAATGATACATGTTTTGAAATTTTTCAAGCCCGTAGTTTGCCGCGTACTGAAAATCGGCTCCATCAGTTGTATGGCAGTCAACAAAATAATCAGGGAGCCATGCAGTCATCAGTTTAAGCATTGCCTGCATTTCGGGTGCATCGGCTTTTACCCAGTCCCGATTCAAATTTAAATTTTGCGCGGTAGTGCGCCATCCCATCTCTACCGGGCCGTTTTGATTGATTCTGTTGTTTGCAGAAAACCGTTCGTGGCCGTCAACACTAAAAACCGGGATGACGAGCAAAGTAATTTTATCTAACAAGTGCTGCAGTTCTTTCGTTATCAAAATTTCCCGCAACAGCAGCATTGTGGCATCTTTACCCTCAATTTCTCCGGAATGAATACCATTGTTAATAACAAAAACCGGTTTCCCCGTTTTTTTTGCTTTCCCGGGAGTAAAGGCTTTATCCTTTGATATAATAACGGCATATAAATCTCTGCCCTGTGGAGATTGGCCGAACGAAATAATGCGCACATAGGGGCTGGCCTTTTCGAATTTCCGGAAATACTCAATGGTCTCTTTATAGCGCTGTGTTCTTGTATATCCGGATTTTTCAAACTCCGTTTCCCAGTCAGGGCCAATTTTTTGCTGCGCAGACAGCATATTGAGAGATGTCACAAGAAATAAAAAAACGAGTCTCAGGTTGATTCTAATCATATCAGATAGCGGATTTTTAATTAACTTAACTGTGGTAATTTTTATATTAAGATAAATGAATTCATATTATTTTGAAACTTTCATATTGGAGCCGAGAAGAAGTGACATTAACTGTTTTAGACCGGAGCAATTACCTTAAGGGACTACTGGTATTAGCAAAACAAGATAAAGTTCTACAGGCAACTGAAAAAAACTACATACGCGATATTGCCCGCCGTATTGGGTTCGGCGAAGATTTTTACGAGGAATCATTACGCGGCCTGATGGTCAATAAATATATTTCGGAAGAACCAATCGTATTTTCCAGCCGTGAAATTGCTGAAGCATTTATTAGCGACGGCCTGACATTGGCGCTCATCGATAGTAAAATGGATATTAAGGAAAAGTTGTGGCTTGAAAAAATTGCCGCGGCAAATAATATTCCATCCGAAACAATGGACAACTTGTTCGATGAGAAAAACTCTTCACAAACAAAGCACTAATCAGATCGGTAAATGATTCATGGCAGTTAAAATTTCCGGTTTTACCATTATCCGTAATGCTGTTGTTAACGATTATCCGATTATAGAAGCTGTCTCTTCTATCCTGCCGGTGGTTGATGAAATGATTATCAGCGTTGGTGACAACCAGGATAGCACCATGGAACTTATCAAAACCCTGAATTCACCAAAAATCAAGATTATAACGTCCACTTGGGATCCTCAGCTTAGGCACGGCGGGCGCGTACTTGCAGTTGAAACCGATAAAGCGTTTCATGCCATCTCTCCCGAAGCAGACTGGGCTTTTTATATACAGGCCGATGAGGTAGTTCACGAAAAATATCATCAGGCCATTCGTGAGGCTGCCGAGCGTTATAAAAATGATTCTACCGTTGAAGGTTTGGTTTTTAAATACCTGCACTTTTACGGCACATTCGATTATGTAGGAGACAGCCGCAAATGGTATCACCGCGAGATACGCATCATCCGCAATGATAAAAGCATTAACTCCTATCTTGATGCACAGGGCTTCAGGAAAGGAAAGAAACGGCTTAATTGCAAACTGATCGATGCTTACGTGTATCATTATGGATGGGTGAAAAATCCGGAACTGATGAAGAAAAAGCTGGATCACATTAGTCAATACTGGAATGAAGATACGGACGAATGGCGAAATAAATTACAGCAGAAAGATTTTTTTAACTTTGATGAATTCGATTCAATTGCCCGATTTACCGATGCACACCCGAAAGTGATGGAAGCCCGGATTAAACGGCTCAACTGGAAACTTGACCTTGATACATCAAAAAAGAACTTTTCATTTATTTACCGGCTTTT
>JACPGF010000203.1 GCA_016182615.1 Ignavibacteriales bacterium | reverse complement strand
TAAAAATCCTCGTTTACAACCGAAACTCCGCCAGCCATTTTTAGCAACAAATGCTCAGACCAAACACTAGATTTTTTATAAAGGTTACTATTAAAAGCTATTACAGAATAACGGATAATAGCTTCTATGTCAATTCGGATGCTAATAGGTCGTTTATCTTCAAGGTTTTTATAGATAGTTTCATGTCTCTTGAAATTTTCTTTTTTACTCCAAAATAAAATTTTCCCATTTTTCAGAAAAAAATTAAGAAAACTTGATAAATTGTTACAATCGGAGTCATCAGATTTATATTTTTTTCGGTATATTTGGTTCTTTATTAATTGTCTTGCCTTTTCAATTCCCAACTCTTTTTTCAAATTTCTCACGTAATCTTTGGTTTCTTGCTTACTAAAAATCTGAAAATCACCATTTACATTAAAAATAAAGATTTCGTGACAAATATTTCTAAAAAGGTCATCATCGATATAATACAAGTCCAGAATAAACGTATTAAAAAGAACATCTTTGTCATAATTACCTTTGTATACAGAATTATCTTTAGAAATGGTTAAATCAAAGGTGTTTTTCAGATAAGCGACTGTTTTATTTAAAGTATCCCGCTTAACCAAGTCAATTTCTATGACATTATAATACAGATATTTATAAAAAAAAAGTTGAAGTTCTTGAATTGAATCAATTGTTCTAAATTGCAAAAAGTCAAATAGGGGTGTCTTTTTGATTGCAGTTTTAGAATGAAGTAAAACTGGTATTTCTACAACAGTTTGTGGAGTACGGCTTAATATATCACTATCTCTCATAACACAAATACATTCCCAATGTAAAATTTGTAAAAAAGTTAGCTATACAGATATTATCTTTTTTAAATGTTAAAAAACAATCCACCATAAGATACAAAATTATTGCAATGACAATAAATATCAAAGTGTTTTTTTTGTTTCCTCAATTTTCAATTGCATTTCCACTCTGAAAACAACTGGTAAGTTATTGTTTTATAATTGGTTATCAACAAACCAAAGCAGGCTAAAGGAAATTACCTTGCTTTTTGTATATTACAGTTAATTAATTAAAATATTCTATAAGTAGTCAAAGGTTAACATCATCTGGAAGAGCGGTTTATTGTTCGTTCAAGGCAATTGCTATTCTATAACCTAGAGTAGAGGAAAGTCCGGACTCCACAGGACAGGGCGCCGGGTAATACCCGGGGGCTGTATTGGGCAACCTTACAGTTACGGAAAGCGCCACAGAAAAACACCGCCCCGGCTTCGGCCAGGGTAAGGGTGAAAAGGCAGGGTAAGAGCCTACCGCTGCAATAGTAATATTGCATATATGCCATAGCGCATAGGCAAGCCCCGCCCGGAGCAAGGTCAAGCAGAAGGTTTTGAGGCTGTCCTAATTTTGTCACGAACGTGTTGTATTTTTGTGCTGTCTTTACGGCAGCCTCATTTGGGTTGTTCGTCCAACATACCTTCGGGTAGACTGCACGAGCCGCTGAGTAATTAGCGGCCTAGATAAATAATTGCCGCCCGGCCTTTACCGGCAGGGAACAAAATCCGGCTTACTGACCGGACAATGCCGCCGCTCATGATGATGCCCTGTTTTTATATGAAACAACACGAGTGGTTATTAAAAAAAGTTGATAACGAGTTAGATGCTAAATCACTGGCAGACTCGCTGAACATTTCGGATATACTTGCCCGCCTGCTGGTTCTTCGTAACATTAGGACTTTCGCGCAGGCTAAAAAGTTTTTCCGCCCGACCATTAGCGATATGCATGACCCGTTCCTGATGAACGGAATGGATATTGCCACGCACCGCGTTATCGAGGCTATAACACATAATCAGAAAATACTGATTTATGGCGACTATGACGTGGACGGCACTTGTTCTACCGCCTTACTGTACATGTTCCTTAAAAAACTTGGCGCTTCGGTTGATTTCTATATCCCCAAACGCCTCGAAGAAGGATACGGCATTTCTAACGTTGGTATCGATTACGCCAAGCAAATTGGCACGGAACTGATGATTTCGGTTGACTGTGGTGTTACCGCTGTTAACGAAATTGACTACGCCAACTCGGTGGGTCTTGATGTTATCATCTGTGATCATCATCAGCCTAAAGATGTTATTCCCCGCGCGTATGCAGTGCTTGATCCGCTTAAACCGGGCTGTGAATATCCTTTCAAGTATCTTTCAGGTGCTGGAGTTGCGCTAAAACTTGCTCAGGGTGTCTGCAAACTTATCGGTAAAAACGAATTGCCTTTACAATTCCTTGACCTTGCCGCGCTTGCCGGTGCCGCGGACATCGTGCCGCTTGCCGACGAAAACCGCATCATTGTCAGGGAAGGGCTCATTCAAATTAACCTGAATCCCCGCCCCGGTATTAAGGCACTAATACAAACCAGCCGTTTGGATCCGGGCACTTTGTCATCCGGGCAAATTGTATTTACCCTTGCACCACGCATTAACGCGGTTGGCAGGCTGGGCGATGCACGCACCGCGGTAGAGCTGCTCATAACCGAAGATGAAGTACGCGCTAAAGAACTCGCGTATCAGCTTGAATCGGACAACACCGAGCGCAAGAAAATTGACGAGGAGACTGTTGGCGAAGCGATGAAATACATCGAAGATAATTTGCTTGTTGATGATGACCGCGTCCTTATCCTGCACGGCCCGCACTGGCACCCCGGTGTTATTGGTATTGTTGCAAGCCGCATAGTTGAAAAGTATTATAAACCAACAATTATGCTAACCACCATTGACGGCATGGCAAAAGGCTCGGCACGCAGTATTCTCAATTTTAACATTTACGAAGCACTGCGCGAGTGTGAAGACCTGCTTGTCCACTTTGGCGGCCACGAAGCTGCCGCGGGACTTGCAATTGAATTGGATAAGCTTGATGAATTCCGCGAGCGTTTCAAAAAAATTGTTGCACGCCGGATTGACGATAAAATTCACATGCCGCCTATTGATGTTGATGCAGCAATAAAACTCTCGGAAATTACGCCAAAGTTTCTCCGCATCATGGAGCAGTTCTCTCCTTTCGGTCCCGCAAACATGCGGCCGTTTCTCATGTCAACCGATGTGGAGCCCACCGGGCAGGTACGCAGCGTTGGCGCTAATGGCAAGCATCTCATGCTCTCGTTAAAACAGGCAGGAAGTGACCGTGTTTTTGATGCGGTTGGTTTTGATCTCGGTGAGTTTGCTCAGGAGCTTAACAATGGGCATAGAATATTCGATATGGTCTTCAGTTTAGACCAAAAGGTAAAAGACGGGAAAGTGTACCCGCAAATCCGCATACGTGATATTAAACTTAAAGAAATAAACAGGAGTTGATATATGTCCGGACACTCCAAATGGGCAACTATCAAAAGAAAAAAAGCAGTTACCGATGCAAAACGCGGTAAAGCATTCACACGCGTATTACGTGAAATTACCATTGCCGCCCGTGATGGCGGTGGTGACCTTAATGCCAACCCGCGCCTGCGGCTTGCTGTTGACAATGCCAAAGGGCAAAACATGCCTGCCGAAAACATCGAGCGCGCCATTAAAAAAGCCACCGGCGAACTTGAAGGACAGGTGCTCCACGAAATTGTCTATGAAGGATATGGTCCCGGCGGTATTGCAATCCTGATAGAAGTGGTAACCGATAATAAAAACCGCTCCGTTGCCGAAGTACGTCACGTGTTCAGCAAATACGGCGGCAGCATGGGTGAGTCCGGCTCAGTTGCGTGGATGTTTGAACGGAAAGGTGTTGTTACCATTCTGCGTGAGAACAAGCCCGAAGACGAACTGATGGAAATTGCACTTGAAGCGGGCGCCGACGATTTTCAGGTTGATGAAGAGTACTGCATCGTGCAGACCAGCATGGAAGATTTTGAAACAGTGCGCAAAATGCTCGCCGATAAAGCACTCCATATTGAAAACGCCTCGCTGCAATGGCTGCCCAAAAACAGTATTGCCGTAACCGGCGAAGATGCCATTAAACTGGTAAAAGTGCTTGATATGCTCGACGAAGTTGACGACATACAAAACGTCTATAACAACGCGGACATCGACCCGGCAGCGTATGAGTAATGAATAATTAATAATGAAGAATGAATAATGGATGAATAGTATTTCATTATTCATTCTTTTGTTTTTAATCCACACATGGTATTGAAAAACTCAACAATTATCTGATTTTTATGAGACAAAAATAATGCAAATTGCTAATTCAGTACAATTTGGTTTTTCATTTAATGGAATTCTCACCATGCAACGGGCTTTCTCCAAACTTTTCAAACATCCTATCCTTCATTTTTCATTATTAATTATTAATTATTCATTAACATCTCTTTTTTCCGGTTGCACGGTTGAGCAAATTGAAATTAATCCTTCGGAGAATACGCCATCGACATTTCTTGAAGGGCGAATTCAATTTGAGGGGAAACCGCTGGCAAATTATCCTTTTACTATCGCGGGAGTTGGATGCACTACAGACTCAACCGGATATTACCGCATTACCGGATTAAATAATAAAACCGCCCGTTTGCAGTTGCAGCACAACCTGTACCGCAATCTTGATACATTAGTACCGTTAACGGTAAGCAGCAAAGCGGATATACAATTAAGGCTGCGCAGCGATTCATTCTTCCCGCTTAGTATTGGCTCAACGTGGAAATACACCGGCACGAAAAACTACACGGTAACCATTACCGGTAAAGTTAACGCGGCAGGTAAAGATTGGATTAAGGCAGAGTATATGGACTTACAGGATTCAAACCGGGTAACCGAATACTACCGGCAAAGCGGCGACACGGTATATCAGTTTCAATTCGATTGCGGCACTTCTGCAATTTTATGCATCATGAAAGTAACAACAAGTTTCTCTTTTTCTTATAAAACATGTGACCCCTTGGGAAACTGGCCAATAGTGGGAACGATGTCAAAGTCAGGGACAGATGTTATTATTGCATCAAATTACAAAATAAATACACTCACTCCGGAATCAACGTACCGCTTTGAACGCGGCATAGGTATAACGCGCTTTGAAAAAACTTCTGCCAATACAAGCAGGCTCGAGTCTTTTACTATCGCGTATTAAGGCCTCTGTAACCATGAGCATTTTCTTTGCAGTTATTTAAATCTACCTGAAAAGGGGTCAATAACATGCATGCTGTCTTGCAGTGGGAATATAAATTTTACGCGGTGCGTTTTCAGATACTGCGGATTAAACTGAACCATTGCACGCCTTGCAACTTTATGCAAATGCGGGATCCTATCCGAAAAGCTAACTGATTTGATCATGCCGCTTTCTGTATCAGCGGTTTTCATCTCACCTGCTTTATTTTCATGCACAACAAATCCATCCCGGCCGCTGCTCATGCGGAACTCGAAGGATAGTGAATCGACCTGCCGGCAACTGATCTTCGTTGTCTCTTCAGTGAGAGAGTATGTCGTGTATGGCAATACAGCAGCAAATTGGCTCGAGATTGTATTTACTGTTCCTGTCCGCCAGTAGGGTGCTGCCAGTTCAAGCGCGGGGTAGCTGAACCTGTTTGCAATATGGGAAAGATATGGGATGCATACATACACCGTAGAATCGTCTTCATTGATATTCCGCACCGCGTGCTGTAATTTTTCATAATCTTTTGCCTGCTTTAACGCTGCCGAGTACTCGGTAAAACTGCCTGTAATAATTGCAATAAAAAGTATTACCATAAACAATATCCTGCTCTTCCCTGTAAATGCATTAATAGTAAGAGCAAACAATGGTAGTGTAAGCGGCACAAGTATATACATCAAACGCAGTTCAGGATAATTACGGCTGTAAATAAGCAGGCTAACTGCTGAAATTAAAACGGTGCACGCAGCGAAAAATAATTGTTTACCATTGTAAAGTTTTATTATTGCAATCAGTGCATATATAAACAAAAACAAACTAAGCACTCCAGCCCAAAAACCATAAACCGATCCCCTGATGAGCCCATTGCGTAATTCAATTATATCAAACGGGGAAAACAGATTCAACAGACCCTTGAACCAAAAATCCGCTTGGAACACAGAGGCCTCACCCGGAGCTTGGGGGATAAAACTACCAAAAGCCAACAGCCGGAAAATAAAGTAAAGCCCTACGGCAGCAGCAACTGCAATTAATGTGGGCAGTTTTTTTCGGATTTCAGTTTGCCGGTTACAGACAACTTCTATACCGAGTAACAGTGGGAAAAGCAACCCCGTCTCTTTAGAAAGGAGAGAAAGAAAAATCAGCACAGGAACCAGCAATGTCCGAACAACGGCAGGCATCCGCAGAGGAGTAAGATGCATCCATAAAGCCAAAAAGCCAAAAAAACCGCACAGTAAATCTGTTCTTCCCGAAATCCACAAAACATTCACGGCTGATTGTACCGAAAAGAAAAAACATAAACTTAAAACAAGTGGAATTTTTGTATCACTCAGCCTGAAATGTCTCGGCAAAATAATTGCCAGGCACTGATAGACAAAAAAACTTGTTGCAGTATGGGTCAGCAAATTAAAAAGGTAAAAGAATTGCGGCTGCAGCCCATGCAGCTTCATCTGCACTGCAAGCGAAACAATTACCAGTGGCCGCAGCATACCTGTGCCGGTCGTTACCCAGTCTGAAAAAAACGGGAAGGGATTTTTCCCTGCATGGTAGAGTAAACTGTAATCATCCGAAAAAAACGGAAGTTTCGCAATGAGGATGAAGGCAGCAGCAAACAATGCCGCAACTGCAAAAACTAAAAACGGGTATGCTTTCTCACGCGGTAATTTGTTTTTATGGGCTATCATGGTTGGTTGATTGAGTACTAATATCTAAAATATTAATATACGGTAATTAGGGTTTTTGACAATAAACACACGGATTAGCTTCTTTTCTTTATTCGAACCGGCAAAGCTGCGACAACTTTAAGGTTTATATAATTAACATAACCGTAATACGCGCGAACATGTTTAATCAATAAATTTGCATATAACAATTTGCTTTTTATATGCTATATAATGATATCTATGCTATAACGGATATCGATGCTTCCGTCAGTGCACTTCGTATGTTCTCGGCTTCTTTTGACATTTCCCGCTCATTAAAGGATGTCTTTGTGATATTCAAGCAAGAAAGTGACCTGCCGGGAGTTATCCTTACCCGCAATGGTATCTATGTTGATGTATTATTCCGCGTTAAATTTTTTGAATTGATGAGCCAGTCGTTTATGATGGAGATTTTTAAAAATAAGCCGATCGAGTTTTTTCAAACCGAATACCCGACAGCGAAAAAATTGCTGCTGCCTGCCTATACACTTATCGTAAAGGCCGTAGAGCTTGTGCTGCAGCGCCAATTAGAATACCGGGATGATCCGGTTGTTGTTGAAACTGCAAACGGAGAGAAAAAGCTGATCGATGTACACCGGCTGCTCTTGGCACATAATCATATACACATGCTCACCATGCAGCAGCTTAAAAACGCCAACAGCTTCAAGGATGAAATGCTCCATATTATTGCCCATGATCTAAAAAACCCGATAAACGGCATAACCGGTTATGCCCTTATGATTGAGGAGTGTGTTGAACTGGAAGACGAACAAAAAAAATGGGTAGCCAATATTCAAAAAAGTTCTTCCAAAATGCTTGAGCTTATTCGGGAATTGTTAAAATCAGCGTCGGAAGAGAATGGTTTCTCACTGCACAAAAGTGAATTCAGCCTGAACAAACTTTTAAACGAAGTAGTTTCATCCCATGAAAAGGACTCACGCCATAAAGGGCAAATGATCGTGTTAGAAAACCAGTCCGCGTGCGAATGTACCATAAATGCCGACCGGTTGAAACTGTACGAGGTTTTCGAGAATATCATATCCAACGCGGTAAAATACTCGCCCGTTAACACGAGTATTACAATCGGCATAAAAGAAGGTGCGGCAGGTTGCGAGGTACATATATCTGACCGGGGACCGGGATTCAGCCAGACTGACAGGAAACATCTTTTCAAAAAATTTCAACGGCTCAGTGCCCGCCCAACAGCGGGTGAATCGTCATCGGGGCTTGGCCTGTATATTGTTAAAAATATTATTGAATTGCACAAGGGCAATATTTTTGTTGAAGATAGAGAAGGTGGCGGCAGCACCTTTGTTGTGGCGCTTCCGGAGACTTCATGCAAGCCGTAAAAAACAGTTTTGAAATTCGCGGGCACACGCTTCAGCACCTGGTAAACGAAATAACAAACCCGGTAATAATTACACTTGCGGAAGGTGTTATTACGAATAATACATTTGCAACCACCTTTTCAGTTCCTAAGAATAATGGTGCGAGCCAAGAAACAAATTTTCCCGACTTGTATATTGAATCAGTGGATGAGGTAATTGCAGAGTTAAATTCATTTACCGAAGTAACTCTGGCTGTGCATAGCCCGGCTGAACCAAAACGGTGGATTATTTTCAAGAAATCCAATCTTGGCGGCATTATACTCTATTCCGGATTTGAAATAACGCCAATACAAAACGAATACGACTTGCTGAAAAACAGCGAAGAAAGGCTTTCCGGGTTTTTCAATAATCTCGGCGAGGCTATCTTTGTCGTTGAGAATCAGTACCCGGATTATCCTGTGGTGAGTGTTAACGAGGCATTCCTGAATTACTGTAAATTACTTAAAGCCGATGTTTTAGGACAGAATATTTGCAGTTTGGTTTTTAACGATTTACGGGAGCAGCTTTTCATGTATTTGTTTCTTGTCTGCTCGCAGGATAAGCCCGTTTGCTTTGATGCTGTTTCGCACGATGGAAAAACAAAAAAATTCTTTACGGTTAATCTGGTCAGCAAAAGCCGGGGAACTCCGGGGGAAAATATTGTCATCGGTTCAATTAGCGATACAACGGAAAGAAAAAACACCGTACTTGAGCTTGAAGAGACCAGGCAAAAAGCCGAGATGTTCAATAACCTCAAAGCATCATTTCTTGCTAACCTCAGCCACGAAATTCGAACGCCACTTAACGGGATTAACGGCTTTGCCGAAATGCTTCATGAAGAATTGCATGATGAATGGTATAAAAAAGTTGTCCGCCGGATACTGGCATCTTCCGGACGGCTGCTTTCTACCCTAAATGCGCTTATTGACCTTAGCCGCCTTGAAGCTGAAAACCTTGTGCCGAAAAAAGCCCGGATAAATTTTATGGAATTCGTTCAATCCCTTGTACCGGAGTATGAAGCCCTTGTTACGGCAAAAGGCCTTGCATTTGTTACAGAAATACCAAGTTCCGACCTTGCTATCGAAACTGATACCTATCTTTTAAAAAGTATTCTGGACAAAATTATCGATAACGCCATAAAATACACTGCGTCGGGATCAGTGGCTCTTTCTATTTCCAACGATGACAAATATGTTTATGCACATGTTAAAGATTCAGGCATTGGCATTGCCATAAAAGATCAGCCGGTAATATTTGAAGAGTTCTGGCAGGTAACCGCGGGGATGGAGCGCTCGCACGAAGGGCTTGGCATTGGTCTTACCCTTGCAAAAAAAATGCTGCACCTGATGAAAGGCGAAATACTGGTTAGCAGCACACCGGGTGAAGGCTCTACATTTACGGTTAAATATCCGGTGGGAACAGGATGAATTATATTCAGAGTATCAGCAATCGCAGTATCAATTGCAAAAGTATCATGATAGATTTTTAATGGCGCACCTGAGATGTTGGTGAGGAGGTACTAAATTAATTGTTTGAAAAAATCCCGATTAGAAATTAACTAGCCCAAAAAGTAATTTTAAGCATCAAGCATTTTGCCATTCTTTAAGAAAAAAGTCAGATGCAAAACCCATCATCAGGAATATATACCTCTCACCGGATGGCTTCATTCCACAATTCTCAGGCTTTAGCTACTAACTGTATGGTGAAAGTAGAGCATTTTTATTTTAAAATTCGGTTTATTAAAGGATACATTGCTTAGAATGGTTCAGATGCCTGATTCGCTTAATTGCAGATATGCCACCGGATTTTCAATTGACTCCCTGTAGTGGCCTTTGCTTTATGACGCTTATTGATAAAGAACATCGCGAAAGTGCGTAATTTTTCATATTATTAGTATTGTCTATTTACTTATCGGTAGTTGCCGTTGCCTTCGTTTTTCATCAACCGGATATACATTATTGGGGCCGGGCATGTTTTTGCATTCCTGTTGTTTTGTATGTTCCCGGTTTCCACCTGCCTTTTCGGGTGGAACTTCCGTTTTAAAATGATGTTATTTCAGAAGCAGCAGTTTTTTAACTGTCCGATACTTTGGGGTTTTCATTTCTTAGAAATACACACCATAGAACAAGCTGCCTGCCATGTCACCGTATGGCTGCCGGTTTCTTTCTCGCCGTTTAACAACACTGCAACTTGCTGCCCAAGTTGGTTTAAATGTTTAATGAAACCAACGCCCTTTCCGGCAGGGTAAAACTAATTGCCGTGCCTGGGTTGAACGGGTTGGGATAGTTTCAGGCGAGCATGAAGTTCTCTGTTGTTTTGCTGTTCTCTTTTATGCCGGTAATTGAAATGTATTCGATGGAAAATGAGCAGTCCAAAAGAGCAAATAATAATTATTATCAGGTAGTTTTCCGGTAGAAAAAATTTGACCTCGATTTAGTCTATTAATGTATTTATTTTGTTGAAACGCTATACTACTAATTGAGAAATTACCGCTTCACCTCTTCCATTGATATTTCTTTATGCTGATACGGCCCTGCAATGAAAACCGAATCCCTTCGGCTTCTAATAGTGCCCTTTGGATTGCATAGCCGCTTGAATCAACCGGAAAGCTGATTTGTCCCTTCGTGTTAATAATACGGTGCCACGGTATATCCGTACCTTCAGATACACCATGCAGTGCATAGCCAACCTGCCGGGCATTCCGTGGAATACCCGCTATACGGGCTATTTGTCCGTATGTTGCAACCTTTCCTTCCGGCACAGACTGCACAACAGACAGGATTTTTTGAAAATTGTTTTCTACCAAGGGGTTGTAATGAATAATTAATAATGAAGAATGAATAATGAAGACCAAAAAAAGCCGGAAACTACTTTTCTCACTAATTCATTCAAATTTCGCAATTTATTTTAACGTAAAGAGCGCCAAGGAAACGCAAAACATGCAAATATAAAGACAGCCCGTATAAATTTCGCTTGAGGTTGTTTAATCTCGCTTTTTTAATGAATAATTAAGAATGAGAGCCTTTGAGACGACTGACAAATTCATTTAATTCATAACTTATAATTCATAATTCATAATTATTTCCTCACGTGCATTACTTCGGCAAAGAAGCGGATCATTGTGCCCCATGAACGCCGGTCTGCCAGCTCATTATAAGCGACACCGGTTTCCGGTTTGTTGCCGCTGTTGGGGTTTGTAAAGGCATGCACCGCACCGCTGTACATGATGAGCTGCCAGTCAACATTAGCGGCATCCATTTCTTTACGGAACGCAGCCACTTCGGTATCCGGGACAAACTTATCGGAACCGCCATGACACACGAGAATTTTCGTTTTTACATTTTTCGTTTCTTCGGGTTTGGGTGTGGCAAGTCCGCCGTGGAATGAAACGACTCCATTCAGTTCAGCGCCGCTCCGTGCAAGTTCAAGAGCAACCGTACCACCAAAACAATAGCCTATAGCACCGATTTTTGTTAAATCGGCATTCGGCCGCTTTTTAATATACTCCAAAGCTGCATTAATTCTTTCGCGCATCATTGGCACATTGCCTTTCACTTCTCCGGCAAGTTTTCCGGCTTCAGCACTTGTTGTAACAACTTTACCGTCACCGTACATGTCAACGGCAAATGCCAAAAAACCAATGCTTGCCAACTGTTCGGCCCGCGATTGAGCATA
Organism: Ignavibacteriales bacterium; assembly: GCA_016182615.1. GTDB lineage: Bacteria > Bacteroidota > Ignavibacteria > Ignavibacteriales > Ignavibacteriaceae > JACPGF01. The sequence goes on along the minus strand of JACPGF010000203.1, from coordinate 8,361 downwards.
CTCGTTACAGCCCCACCACTCGTGCACCACAAGCATAACCGGCAGGCTGCCTTTTTTCGCTTCGTTATAATAGACGTAACCTTTTAAGGTTGTATTGCCGGATTGATAAGTAACCGTATCTTTTTTTATGTCAGCAAAAATTGACATGGAGATAAGTAAAGTAATAACAAGGCCGCGTAATAAATGCATCAGGTTTCCATTTTTTGTTAATATACTATGAAACATAGAAAATGCAGGCAAAATTCCCAAATTCAATTTTTCTATGAAAGTTAATTCCTGTAAATTAACTGTCCATTTTAGCATGTGTACAATAATTTTCATGAGGCGCAAAGACATGAGTAAATTTCAATTTGTAAAAAAACGGACAGGTTCAATAGTTCCTTTTAATCCGGAGAGGATATCCAACGCGATTTACCGGGCAGCCGTGTCGGTAGGCGGACGCGATAAAGAGAAAGCGGATGAACTGGGTAAAAAAGTGATGCAGCTTCTTGAAGCAACATACGATGAGGGATATGTACCTACTATCGAGGAAATTCAGGATTGTGTTGAAAAGGTACTCATCGAGAACGGGCATGCAAAAGTTGCAAAAGAATATATCATCTACAGGGATGATGCAAACAAACGCCGTGCTGCCGATTCACGCCATTTTTCAAAACCGAACGAGTTTATCCCTTGGGCAAAAATATGGCATTCTTTAGACTGGGCAGTTGCACACAACTTGCACTCTGTTGAAGCTTTTAATCAGCGTGTCCGCGATGGGGAATTCCCGCAAATTGTACACGAATCCGAAACCGCGTACGAAATACAGCTTGATACTGCCGCCGAAATGATTAAAGAGCGCAGGAACGAGCTGCGCATGGTAATGGTCAGCGGACCGTCATCTTCAGGCAAAACAACTACAACCATGAAATTGGAACAGCGTTTAAGCAAATCGGGCATGCGCTTTGTGCCATTAATTGTTGATAATTATTTCTTTGACCTTGAATTGCACCCGAAAGATGAGTTTGGTGATTATGATTTTGAAACACCACAGGCATTAGACCTTGAACTTATCAACAGCCACCTTGTGCGTTTGGCAGCAGGCGAAGAAGTTAAGATACCCTATTATGATTTTAAAGCCGGTAAGCGCTATTTGGAGCAGACTCCGCTGCAATTACACGAAGGCGAAGTTTTATTAATTGACAGTTTACATGGATTGTATCCTGAATTCAGCCGTCCGATTCCATCTGCACAAAAGTTTAAACTCTATCTTGAGCCGCTGTTACAGATGCGTGCCCCGAACGGTAAATATATACGCTGGACAGACTTGCGGCTTATCCGGCGCATGCTGCGCGATTCAGTACACCGGGCGTATAAACCGGAACAAACATTGTTGCACTGGCATTACGTGCGCTCCTCGGAAAAAAGGAACATCCTGCCTTATAACAATACGGCGGACTACATCGTTAATACGTCTATGGCTTATGAAGTTTCGTTATACCGCCCGAGATTATTGGCAGAGTTTGCCGAATGGGAAAAGAAATACGCTGGCGACCCGCTGCGGGAAGATGCCTATCTCCGTTCGGTACGGATGAGAGAAGTTCTTGAAGCAATTGAAGGTATCGAAGATGATTCACCTGTGCCGGTTGAATCTGTCCTCCGCGAGTTTATCGGCGGAAGCGCTTTCGATCATCAGTAATAATTCGGCAGACATTCAAAAAAAGCATCAATTCAGTTATGGATTGATGCTTTTTTTATGTTATTCTCCAAATAATTGTTTACCTTATTACTGTTTGGTTACAAATCTCTCCCGGAACCGTATGTTGATAAATTAGAAAAGTGCAAGAGCAAAGAAATGAAATTTTTATACAGGCTGTTTATTATTGTTGTTTCCGTTTTACTTGGCATGGGTGTGGTGTTTTATTTTTATCCCGATCCCAAGTTACCCGGTGACTCGGTAATTACTCATATCATGGTCTATAAAAATTCGCGGCAGATGCTTGTCTTTCAGCATCAAAAGCTGCTTAAAACATATACCGTGTCCTTAGGCGGCAATCCAATCGGCAAAAAGGAGTTTGAAGGTGATAAGAAAACACCCGAAGGCCAATACTTCATCGAGGACAAAAACCCGAAAAGTGATTACTATTTAAATCTTGGCATATCATATCCGAATGAGGATGAAAAATTGCAGGCTAAAGCAAAAGGAAAATCACCCGGAGGTGATATTAAAATTCACGGCATGAAAAACGGTTGGGGTGTTATAGGCAAGTTCCACCGGTTATTTGATTGGACGGAAGGATGCATCGCCGTTACCAACACAGAAATAGAAGAAATATTTAACCATACCGAGATAAGAACTCCTATACAAATACTCCCTTAGGATAGTGCCTTGGTAACTAATTTTAATACAATACACTCGGGTTTACACTTTGAGTTTTGCCCTCATTTTTCATTATTCATTCTCAATTATTCATTGCCATGGCACTGGCCTATTGCTTTACGCAATTTTTGCGTACTTCAAGTTATCCGAGTAGTGTTTTATTAAATTATTCCTGATGATGCTATTATTGGGTTGTTGCAGTTTCGCATCCTGCTCAATAATACCGAATGCCTCCTGCTTAACTGTCGCGAGCAGCTCAACATCCTCTGCAAGATTCGCGTACTTGAACTCTGGAAAACCGCTTTGCTTTGTGCCGAAAATATCTCCCGGACCCCGTAATTTCATATCTATTTCGGCAATTTTGAATCCGTTAAGATATTGCACCATAGATTGCAGCCTAATGGATGCCTTATATTTTTCCATCATCTCCGGTGAAAGATATTCTATTTTACCCTGCAACCGTGCGGATGCCGCGGCGGTTTCATTCGGTGCCACCAGTATGCAGTAGGCCTGCTCGGTACCACGGCCAACCCTGCCGCGCAGTTGATGGAGCTGGCTTAAACCAAAATGATGCGCGTCGTTAATAACCATGATATTTGCCGCGGGTATATCAATACCAACTTCGATAACCGTTGTTGCAACAAGCACATCAAATTCTTTATTGGCAAACTGCATCATAATATCTTCTTTTTCCGTCCATTTCATGCGCCCGTGCAGCAGCCCGACGCGCAAATCCTTAAAGTACGTTACTTTCAAATCCTCGTAATATTGCTGTGCTGCTTTCAACTCAACTTTTTCCGATTCTTCAACAAGCGGATACACGACAAATGCCTGATTGCCCTCTTTCGCCTTTTCATGAATGAAAGCATAAATCTTGGGGAGGGCTTCTTCACCCCTCAGCGAGGTGCGTATCGGTATCCGGTTCTTGGGCATTTCGTCGATAACCGAGACATCAAGGTCGCCGTAAACGCTCATGGTTAACGTGCGGGGAATGGGTGTTGCGGACATCAAAAGGCACTCGGGCGCAGTGCCTTTTTGCTGCAAGCGCGCACGTTGAGCCACACCAAAACGGTGCTGCTCATCAATAACCACCATACCAAGATTTTTAAAGATGACACCTTCTTCAAACAATGCATGGGTGCCAAGGATGATTTCGGCAGTCTGTGACTCTATTCCTGTTAGTTCAGCTTTCCGGCGTCTTTTTGTTTGTCCGCCAAGCAGCAGTGCAGTACGCACGGGTTTATCCGGCCGGGCAGCATTAAGAGGTGCGAGTAGTTTACTTATTGCACGGCTATGCTGGTCGGCAAGTATTTCGGTTGGCGCCATAAGCACAGCCTGAAACCCTGAATCGACTGCTGCCAGCATGGCGATAAGTGCTGTGATTGTTTTCCCGCTGCCCACGTCACCCTGCAGAAGCCTGTTCATTGGTTCTTGTTTCTCAAGGTCGTTGTATATCTCACGCAGCGAGCGTTTCTGCGCGCCGGTCAGCTCGTACGGAAGCGTACTGATAAAATCTTTTACCAGCGAGGTGTGCGGCTTTATCCGGTTGCCTTTTAATTTAAGTTTGTAATTGTTTTTCCGCAGGGCAACAAGCATTTCAAGATAAAACAGCTCTTCAAATTTCAATCGGTGCTTTGCTTCCTGCAATTCTTGCGGCGACTCAGGGTAGTGCATTACCTCAACAACTTTTTGCAGGGGCATCAGGTGATATTTGTTTATCAGATAATCGGGCAGTGTTTCATCAACAGCCGTTATGTAGCTTTCAAGCGCGTACGATGTAATTTTCCGGAGGCTGAGCTCGCCGATATTGGCAGTACGTAATGCCTGTGGCAGCCGGTAAAACGGAATGATTTTTCCCGTGTTAAAAAAACTGACTGATTCTTCATCGGACAGCTTATCAAAATCGGGATGCAGAAATTGCAGTTCCCCCCTTGTTGAAATACTTGGTTTTGCGCTGATAGCATAATAGTCCCCTTCCTGAAACTTCCGTTCAAAAAAACGGGCACCCTGAAACCAGACACATTCGAAAAAGCCTGCCCGGTCTTTCATGTGTACTACAAGCACATCCCTGCCGCGTGCAAACCGTTTATCAACCGTTTCAACTTTGCCAACTATGGTTATTTCTCCTTCAAATCCACTAAATACATGTTCATAAGCCTGATGGGATGTAAGTAAAGTCGAACGGTCGAGATGCCTGTAGGGGAAATAGAATAGTACATCCCTGATGGTACGTATGCCCACTTTAGAAAATATCTCAGCCCGTTTCGGTCCAACGGACTTAAGAAACTGAATGGATTGATCAAGAGGATGTTCTGTGCTCATATCTATATAACGGGAAAAGACCTTGTAAAATTCTCAATAACGAATGTTGTAAGATAACCGAAATTTTAAATAATCATAAGCTTTTGGAACTATGAACTATAAGTGTTGAGTGATGAGTTAGCGGAATTTTCAGGAAATGAGCAAAATAAATAGTAACAATTCAGACGGTGGCAATATATTATGGGAAAGCCCTATTGGTAAGGGTATTAAGGCCGCAGATGGGCTTTCGTCTAAACGAAGCGGAGAATTGTTTAGCAGCATTAACATTACCTGAAAATGATTCCCCCTCCCTTTGGACACTCATACGGGTAACCCGAATCGGGAAGTTGTCATCTAAGATACAATACCGTAACAGTGTTATTGTTCAGAAATTTGCAGCAGCAAGTTAAATTGCAGCATGATGTATAATGCAGGAAACTACAACATACACGAGTGTTTCTTTCTGCCCACAGTGTATTTTTTAGTATTTTGTAACCGATTCCGAAAATTTATTGAATTGCATATATGAACATAGTCATTGATGAAAATATCACCTTCGCCACAGAAACATTTTCGCACTTCGGCCAAGTATCCCTGCTTCATGGCAGGGAAATAACAAATGCCGCTCTCAAACAGGCCGATGCCCTTATCGTCCGGTCAATAACCAAAGTTAACAGGCAGCTTCTTGAGGGGACACCTGTGCGTTTTGTTGGGACGGCAACCATTGGCACAGACCATATTGATAAAAATTATTTACGCGATAATGCTATTGCATTTGCAGATGCAAAAGGATGCAATGCTGATGCGGTAACCGAGTATATCATTACCGCGGTTTTCAGACTGTTAGATACGTTACAGGCAACTCCTGAACAGCTCAGATTCGGTATTATCGGATGCGGCAATATCGGAGGGAGACTTGCCCGCGTATTACCCGAACTTGGTTTTACCGTTATTAAAAATGACCCCCCCTTGGAACGTGCCGGGCATCAGGGATTTTCTCCACTCTCCGAAATACTGGGCTGCGACATCATCACCTGCCACACTCCGCTCAATAATGGCGGCTTGGATAATACGGTGCATCTTATCGGGGAGAAGGAGCTCTCCTCGGCAAAAAACCTGAAGCTTTTGTTGAATGCTTCGCGTGGAGAGGTTGTATCGGGCGATGCCCTGAAGAAAACAATTGTAAGCAATAAACTTTTAACTGTGCTCGATGTGTGGGAACATGAGCCGTCTATTGATTCCGGTGTTCTGCTTTCGGTAAATCTGGCTTCACCGCATATAGCAGGTTATACATACGAGGGTAAGGTAAATGGAACGGTAATGATGTACGAGGCATTTAAAAAATTCACCGCACTAAGCGGGCTGCCCGGGGCAAGGGAAATTATAGCACCTTTGATTGAGCCTGCACGGAATACTACCATATCCATCGATATAAAACAACCGGTCAGCAGTGTTCTACATAAAATATGCAGCCATATATACGATATCGATGAAGATACACGCATGTTAAAATCATCCGCGGCTATGGCTCCCAAAGCGCGGGGTGCCTATTTTGATTCGCTAAGGAAGGACTATAAACTCAGGAGGGAGTTTACAAATTACACCGTACATTTAAATGCACCGGACACGAAACTGCAGCATATACTGCGTGTTTTACGGTTTAATGTCAGCAGCCAGTAACTACCGGTAAATAAGATTCCACGAGGTAGTTTTTGAAAACCGCGATGAGGGATTTTAAAAAAGTCTTTTCGGCAAGCCTTTGCTAATTACAACTGGTATTACCGGTTACTTCGGCTCTTTTTTACCGGCTTGCAGCATCGTGCCCATTTTCTCAATCCGGTTTAACCGTGTCCCGGTACGTTTTGCCTCTGTAATCCAGTTAATATATTCTCTTTGGTGCGTGTAAGATAATTTTTCAAAAATTTCCTGCAAGCCGGAACTCTTCAGCATCTCGGTAACATCATCGGGAATCAATACCACCCGGGGTTCGGTATCTTCCCAGAGTTCAACATGCACGGTATCACCGGGTTGCTTCCCGGTTTTTTCACGGATTTCCTTGAGTATAATCAGCATGTGGCATTCACTTTTCATGCGGACTAAGGTTCCGCGGTATGGTACACCTTCAAACAGGGCTTGTATTTTTACGCGTTTCTTACCGTATGTTTTCTCAACATCAAATGGCACTTCTACAAATGCTCCGCCCCCGCCTGCATGTTTTATTTCGGCGGTGAACTGTATTCTCCCGTTTACGTCAGATTGTTTTCTCATGGTTTTTCTCAGCTTTTAGGTTTTTTCAATATCAGGCAAAAACAACAAATTGCGCGCTGTTAAAAATATCATTGCTTTTCAATACACCGCGTACGCGCAAATTTAGTATTTTTACCGGACTGAAAATACAGAATTCCTGCATAGAATAAGAAAAACCGGAAGTAAGCAGAACCGGCCTCTCGGAAAAGTTTTTCGGAACAAACAATTCGAATGGCCATGTAGAAATCCGCTTTGAATGTTGTAATTTGGTAAGAATAAAAAGTAAATAAAATTTCCATTGCCGGGCGATTGCAGCCTGGCTTAATTCACAAAATGCTATGCCAGTTAGCTAAACCTTATTTTTCAAGTAACAGAGTGAATTTATGCTGAATGTCGCGTTATTTGGTCCCCCGGGCGCTGGAAAAGGCACCCAATCAGAGTTTCTTGTTGAAAAGTACAAACTTTTCTATATCTCTACAGGTGAGCTGCTCAGGAAAGAGCTGACAAATAAAACAAAACTTGGTCTTGAGGCGCAGAGCATCATTGCTTCGGGTGGTTTGGTGCCCGATGAAATCATCGTGCAAATAATCGAGAACACGATTACGGAAAACCCCGATGCCCAGGGTTTCCTGTTTGACGGTTTCCCGAGAACTTACATTCAGGCTTATATACTCGAAGGGTTGATGCTTAAACTAAATACTTCTCTTGACTGCCTTATCAGTCTTGAAGTTCCGGAGGAAGAATCGGTTAAGCGTCTGCTGAACAGGGCAAAAACATCGGGGCGGTTGGATGATAATGAGACAGTAATTCATAACCGCTTGAATGAATATCAGAAAAAGACACTGCCGATATTGCAGTTTTACAAGGACAAGGGTGTTTATTACGGAGTTGATGGAACCAAGGATATTGAAAATGTTACCAAACAAATTTCAAAAATTGTCGATCAGCAAATGAGTAAAAAGTTGTTCAATGTGGTACTGTTCGGCTACCCGGGTTCAGGCCGCGGTTCACAAGGCAAAGAAATCGCGAAAAAATTCGGGCTTGAATACGTGGCTACCGGTGCTATGATTGAACACGAGGTGCAGACTCATACTGAATCGGGAAAGCAAATATTAGAACTTTATGAAAGCGGGCAGTTGGTTCCTGATGAACTGGTAGTGCAGCTTATCGAAAAGAAACTCAATCACTCAGAGGATGTGAAAGGGTTTATTTTCAAAGGTTTTCCACGTACGTTGGTACAATCCTATATTCTTGATGGCTTGCTGCGGAAACACGGCTCATCCATTTCACAGATCATTGAAATAGAAGTCCCAACCCTTGAGCTTATCAGCCGTTTGGATGCCCGCAGTAAAACCGATCATTGCATGCCGTATGACTCAAACACTGCAAAAATTGTGAAACGTTTGCAGGAACATGAACAGAAGACTGTATCGGTTATTGAAAAATACAAGCAG
>JACPGF010000197.1 GCA_016182615.1 Ignavibacteriales bacterium | reverse complement strand
AACAAGCAGATGCTCAGACTTGCGGAATACTATGAAAAAACCGGTGCAAAACTTGAAGCCGCACATTTTTACAATTCCGCTCAAAAATACGAAAAATCGGTCTCGCTGTACATCGAATGTAACTATTTTTTAGAGGCTGCAGATATTTGTTTTAGAATCGGAGATTATCAGCAGGCACTTGATTTGTATTATAGGCATGGGAAAAGCGAGCTAAAAATTGCTGATACACTTGTTAAACTTGGTAAATACCAAATGGCAGCAGAAATATACCGAAAAAAGAACCAACCTAAAAAGTACCGCGATACTCTGAAAAAGCAGATGTTAACAAACCGGGAAAAAGATAAAGGATTATTTGATTAACCTTAAATAAATACCATAATCATCAAATTTCCCCTTGTATTTTTTCCTTTTTAGGGATAAGTTTGTAATTTAAATTTTTATGACCGCAGACATTGTAAAAGTAATAGTTTCCAACCGGAAAGCACGGTTCGAGTATGCCATTCTCCAAACCATCGAGGCAGGGATAGTTTTGACTGGTACGGAAGTAAAGTCTCTCAGAGCCGGAAAAGTAAACATTTCCGACAGCTACTGCGAAATACATAGTATGGAAGTCTGGATGCTCAATTCGCACATCACCGAATATACTCAGGGCAACATTAACAACCATGACCCTCTCCGCAGGAGAAAATTGCTGATGAACCTTTCGGAAATCAGGAAACTCCAGTCAAAAGTTCAGGAAAAAGGGCTTACTTTAGTTCCACTTTCGCAATGTACGATAAGCGCGAAACCATAGCAAAACGCGATTTTCAACGTGATCAGGAACGTAAAATTAAGTTTTAAAAACACAAAAAAGTAATATGGAATTAAATAAAAAGACTGTTATTATTAACACGATGATTTTTGAACAATTTTTTAAAGATTATTAACGAGGAGCAACTCGATTGAGTAGTTTATTCCCTTCAATAAACGAACAGATGGATATTATACGCAGGGGGGCTTCGGAAATTATACCCGAAGAAGAACTGTTAAAAAAACTTGAACGTTCGGTACAAACCCAAAAACCCTTAAACATTAAACTTGGCTGCGACCCCAGCCGCCCTGATCTTCATATTGGCCATGCCGTTGTTTTACGCAAACTTGCACAGTTTCAGGAACTTGGACATCAGGCAATCCTTATCATCGGTGATTTTACCGGGATGATTGGTGACCCTACCGGCAGGAACCAAACCCGCCCTTCCCTTTCTTTGGAAGATACCCGGAAAAACGGTGAATCGTATTTTGAACAGGCTTCTAAAATTCTTGACCGCGGAAAAACCAAAATTGTTTACAACTCGGAATGGCTCGGAAAAATGTCATTCGAGGATGTAATCAAACTCGCTTCACGTTATACCGTTGCCCGTATGCTCGAGCGCGACGATTTCACGAAGCGGTTCCGCTCAGGCGAGCCTATTTCCATTCACGAATTTCTCTACCCTCTTGCCCAGGCAATGGATTCTGTTGCAATTGAGAGTGATGTTGAGCTCGGTGGTACCGATCAAAAATTCAATTTACTTGTCGGCCGTGATATTCAGCGTGAATTTAACATGGAACCACAGGTAATACTTACCATGCCTTTACTAGTCGGCACCGATGGTGTTGAAAAAATGAGTAAATCATACGGAAATTACATTGGCATTTCCGATGCACCGAATGATATGTACGGTAAAACACTATCCATACCCGATACACTTATTTATAATTATTATTCAATGTATTATTCCCCTGAAACCGGGCAAGAGGCTGAAGATGCCTTTGACCGTTTGTTTATCAAAAAAGAAATTCCCGATGATATTCCTGAAATGCAGATTGCTCTTCCAGCAGAAGGGCTAAGCATACTTGAATTATTATCGATTGCACAATTAGCACCTACTAAAACAGAAGCCCGCCGTTTGATTCAACAGGGTGGTGTTTCAGTAAACGGAGAAAAAATTAGTGATGCAAATGCATTAGTGCCCCTACAACCTGAATTGATTGTAAAAGTGGGCAAAAGAAAGTTTTTAAAAATAATAACAAAGTAATACCTTAGAAAGGAGATGACACATTGTATGTACCGTCCAAAATATTCTTTACAAAAGGGGTAGGCCGCCACAAAGAGTACCTGGCTTCTTTTGAGCTCGCACTTCGTAACGCGGGAATCGAAAAATGTAACCTCGTAACCGTTAGCAGTATTTTTCCTGTTGGATGCAAACGCATTTCAAAGGAAGAAGGTTTAAAATGCCTGACACCAGGGCAGATTACCTTTTGCGTTATGGCCAGAAACTCAACAAATGAACCAAACCGTTTAGTTGCATCATCAATAGGTGTTGCGATTCCTGCAGATGAAAACATGTACGGTTATTTGTCAGAGCACCACCCGTATGGCGAATCCGAAAAAATTGCCGGAGACTATGCAGAAGATTTAGCTGCAACTATGCTTGCAACTACGCTTGGCGTTGAATTTAACCCGGATACAGACTGGAGTGAACGCGAAGATATTTATAAAATGTCCGGAAAAATTGTCCGTTCATTCAACATCACCCAATCAGCCGAAGGTGATAAAGCAGGCATTTGGACAACGGTTATTGCAGTTGGCGTTCTGCTCCCTTAAACGGAAGTATTTCTTAAAATAAAAACAGGCTAACCCAAAAAGTTAGCCTGTTTTTTTATACACTACTATTCAAAAATGGTAATTATTACTAATCAGTCATTTGTCTGAACTTTGATTTTTTTGATTAAAATGATGGTCATGATTAAGTTTATTAATTGCTATAGCGTGATTTGGTTTATTACTCTTTGCGTTCTTTGCAGCTACCTTTGCGGTTACATGCGGCTAAAAACTGCCCGACAGATTCAGAGATTGAACTATAACGATAAAGTTGGTTATTTGCCGTTATACATGTAACTGCTAAACTCAATAAAAAAGATTAAACAGCAGTATTCCGGCTAACAAAAGAACCGCCGTATATTGCTTAAAATAATAGATTAACTCAGAAGATTTAGCAGTGCTTTTTTTGCCGGGAAATCCAATTTTCAGGAATGCTAAAAAACCAATTACAAGAATAAATAAGAAGAACTGAGCCGGTCTTTTACCTACGTTGTATGAAAAGGGTGGCAAATTCATTGCCATGATGTAAATAAAAATAACACTGACCATGATAAAATCCGGGGCAATAGTAAAAGTGTTCCTCAAAATTAATTCTTCAGTTAGTTCTTTCCTTTTGGTCAATTCCTTAAGAAAAAGATACATCCCATAACAAAAACTAGAAAGCAGAAGTACAGGAAATGCTATTATAAAGACATTATATGAACGGCTGTTAAATATACCCATAACAACAAGAATTAATCCAATTACAACCATACCAAATGAATTGTATTCCATTATCTTTTTCCGGATTGGGCGCGAAAGATATACCCAAGGTGTTAACCAGTTAAACTCCGTCAAAAAACTGCCGGGATTAAAAAATTCCTTGTCGATTTTCGCGGTTTTAGTAGAAAGATTGGCTAAGAAAATGATAATGAGCCCGGTACCGACATGAAAAACCGGCCAATAAAATACCATTGTAATACAAAAAACAACATAGACAACATAGATAAATGCAGAAGCAAAAATAAGGGCATCTCTTCTCCAGCATTCAGTTTTATCGAGCATCTCAGGAGATTTTCGGGATAGAGCAGTAGTATTCCCACCCGCATCTGTGGGAATGGTCAAAGTTGAGGTGAGGTAAACAAAAAGTGGTAAGGTGTTAGCTATAACAGAAGCAACCCGCCATTTACTTAACATTGTTAAATTTACGAGGTGATAAGAAAATGAGGTTAAGAGTGCAATGCTGCCTATAATAAGCAAAGCTAAAATATCTTCGGCAATTATCCGTTTCATCGTTTATCTCCTTTCTTGGTATTACCAAATTCCAATAAATAATCTACAGCCATTTGGAAAACGCTCATGTTAATAAAATACCGGATGAACTGCCCCTGTTTTTTACCTTCGATGAGGTCTGCACGTTTAAGAATATCCAGATGATGTGATAGAGTTGGCTGAGAGACTGGTATTCTCTTCAACATTTCTGTGTTTTTACTATTGGGTTTTCAGTGGCTGAAGCCTGAAATCCATGAGTAGTCGTGGCTCCCCGGCCTGAAGAGCCGGGGTTAGAGATGAATATTAACCGCTCTCCGGGCGGCTAAAACTAACTATCACCTAACCCCGGAGTTTACTCTGGGGTGGTTCTATTCCACCTTTCACAGGCTTTGCCACTAATCGCATGGTGAAAGCAGTTTATTTTCATTAAAGAAATTAAGTTTACTAAAATGGCATGTTACTTAGCGTGATTCTGATGCAGGATTCGCCTAATTACCGAATTGCAACCGGATTTTCATATAAACCAATTGCAAAACTATTCAAGTATAAAGATATTATCAATCCAGAATCCAAACAAGAGCTACTCAGCGCACATGAAACAACTTGTAAGATAATAAGTTGCAACGATTTCAATGTCCCCGTTTTTTAAACCAGGGACAAACATCAACAAAACTAATGGGTTTCAACCCAATATTACATATCATGAGTTATTAAACTGAATTTACTTAACTAATAATAATTTCTTCGTTGCCGTAAAATTCCCTAACCGAATGGAATAGAAGTACACGCCGCTTGGTAAGTTTGCAGCATTGAATGTAACGGTGTGGCTACCTTGCGCTTTTTCTTCATTAACCAGTGTTGTAACGTCCCTGCCGAGCAAATCGAAAACCTTCAGCGAGACAAATCCTGCCTGCGGTACCTGATAACTGATTACCGTTGCCGGGTTAAAGGGGTTAGGATGGTTTTGATGAAGAATGATATTTCTTGCGGAAGCAGTTGAAGCGAATGAAGCACGTTCTACGGGTAATATTCTGTCGGTGAATAACGCAAAATACGATTGACCCCCAGCGTAAATATCGCTGCCACTAACAGCGATTGCACTGACGAAGTTATTTGCATTCGGGCTCCATAAACTGTCGGCATTGCCATAGGTATTGTTCAATTTGGCGATGTAGTTGCACCACAAACCGCCAATACTGTTGAATTGACCCCCAACGTAAATATCGCTACTGCTGATGGCGATTGCATTTACCCAGCCGTTTGCATTCGGGCTCCATGCGGCGTCTGCATTGCCATTGGTATTGTTCAGTTTTGCGATGTATTTGTTTGTCTGACCGCCGATACTTCCAAAGCGGCCTCCAACGTAAATATCGCTGCCACTGACAGCGATTGACCTTACAACGCTGTTAGCATTGGGGTTCCAACCGACATCGGAACTTCCGTTGGTATTGTTCAGTTTGGCAATGCGGTTGCGTACATGCCCGCCAATGCTAGTGAATTCACCTCCTGCGTAAATATCGCTCCCGCTGACGACAACTGCATATACGATGTTGTCAGCATTGGGATTCCATGAGATGTCTGCACTTCCGTTGGTATTATTCAGTTTGGCAATGTAGTTGCGTGACATTCCGCCAATGCCGTCAAAGCCACCCCCCACGTATATATCGTTGTCGACGACGGTTATTGCATAGACCCTGTTGTTTGCATTCGGGTTCCATTCCATGTCGGCACTGCCATTTACACTGTTTAGTTTGGCAATGCGGTTGCGTACCTGCCCGCCGATGTTAGTGAATTCACCCCCCGCGTAAATATCGCTACCACTTACGGCGATTGCAGAAACAGCGCTGTTTGCATTAGGTTTCCATACTGCATCGGCACTGCCGTTGGAATTGTTTAGTTTGGCGATGCGATTGCGTGACAGCCCGCCGATACTGCCAAAATCTCCCCCAACGTAAATATTGCTGCCGCTGACAGCGATTGAAATGACATAGCTGTTTGCATTCGGATCCCACCCCGCGTCAGCACTGCCGTTGGTATTGTTCAATTTGGCGATGCGGTTGCGTGCCCGCGCACCAATGCTGCTAAATTCGCCACCAGCGTAAATATTGCTGCCGCTGAGGGCAATTGACCTGACGACGCTGTTTGCATTCGGGTTCCAACCGGTGTCGGCACTGCCGTTGGTATTGTTCAGTTTGGCAATGCGGTTGCGTAACTGCCCGCCGATGCTGCTAAATTCGCCACCAGCATAAATATCGCTGCCGCTGACGGCGATTGCGTGGACGTAGCTGCTAGCGTTCGGGTTCCAGGAGGTGTCGGCATTGCCGTTGATATTGTTCAGTTTGGCGATACGGTTGCGCGATAGTCCGCCAATGCTGGTAAATGAGCCCCCTACGTAAATATCGCTGCCGCTGACGGCGATTGACTCGACACCGTAGCCTGAATACGGGTTCCATGGGGCATCGGCATTGCCGTTGGTATTGTTTAGTTTGGCGATATTGGTGCGTGGCAGCCCGCCGATGTTGGTAAAATCGCCCCCTACGTAAATATCGTTGCCGCTAACGGCGATTGATCTGACAGAAAAGTTTGCGTCCGGGTTCCACGCGGCATCAGCTTTGCCGTTGGAATTGTTCAGTTTAGCGATGTGGTTGCGTGGTAATCCACCAATGTTGTTAAAGTCACCCCCCGCATGGGTTCCATGCGGCATCAACCGTACCGTCTGCGTTAATATGAGCAATCCGGTTTCTATTGTAAGAACCAACTTTCGTGAAAGCTCCTCCAATATACCAGCCCCCGCTGCCATCAGGAACCGCTGAGCAAATGGTTCCTGAGACTTTCGGGAAACGCATATCAGGAGCAGGCGATGAGACGGTAAGTTTTCCTCCGCAACCAGTGTTCGGACCTATGTAAGTAAATGTACCGCCGATGTACGTGTAGTCCCCTGCAACAGCAATAGCATTGACGGATCCGTTTGTTATCCACATATCTTTGTTGGGTATTGATGGCTGGCAGTATGCTGCAGCGCAGTAAAGCAAATAGAATGCAGATGTATAAAAAATGAAAGCTCGTGTTTTTTTCATCGTTGGTGCTGTTGTCTTGGTTCATAAAAATTAGTTCAGTCCATAGCATATATCTAGTATAGCACTTACTGAGCATGGAAAAGAAAAATTTAGAGTATGCACACATAAAATAGAATGATTTTGCACAAAAAACAACCGGGGAAGCATGTCTAATTGCATGCATGTAATAGCAAAGTAGAAATGTCAGTATTCAGCAAAATAGAAATGACACAAAATTAGTGATAAAAAGATAGATTTGATTTTCTAAAAGAACGGAGAATCGAATGTGAAAGGACAAA
>JACPGF010000196.1:4286-5832 GCA_016182615.1 Ignavibacteriales bacterium | reverse complement strand
GAACGCGGCCGCAACATGAACAGTAACGCTAAAATGTTTAGAATAGGAATACTTATATGCTAGTTATTCAGTTGATTTATAATATTGCATTGCTGGTAACAACAAGTATCATTTCGGGTTTTATTGACACTCGTTGGAGTAGAAAAGTAAGTACCGGGAAAATACTTCAGGGAATTACATTCGGCTTTATAGCAATTCTCGCTATGCTCAATCCGTTTGTACTTTCGCCGGGTGTAATTTTCGACGGCCGGTCAATAGTGCTTAGCCTTTGTGCGTTATTCTTTGGACCTGTGGCAGGAATAATTTCCGGTAGTATGGCCTTGGTAACAAGATTACTGATCGGGGGAGGGGGTGCTTTGATGGGGGTAAGTGTGATTATTTCATCTGTTTCGATTGGTTTGTTTGTTCATCTCTCTAAACGTGATGACGTGTATAAACTCAAGGCTAAAAATCTT
This sequence comes from Ignavibacteriales bacterium, assembly GCA_016182615.1. GTDB lineage: Bacteria > Bacteroidota > Ignavibacteria > Ignavibacteriales > Ignavibacteriaceae > JACPGF01. The sequence continues at coordinate 5,377 of JACPGF010000196.1, read as the reverse complement.
TATCTGTTCGGGATAGTTGTCCATATCGCGATGCTGCTGTTAATGATGCTGCTTCCGGTAAACTTTGTATTGATAACCTTTCAAACAATCGCGGTTTCTGTTATTGTTTTTTATCCGGCCGCGACAGTAATAATCGGAAAGATTCTTATCGACCATCAAAACAACATTAATCATGTAAATGAATTGAAGGAAAGCGAGGAACGGTTCCGTACTCTGTATGAGGATGCACCTATCGGGTTCTACAGAGCTACCCCGGAAGGTAAACTGCTGTTGGCAAACAAAGCGCTGTTAAAGATGCTTGGCTTTACCTCGATTGATGAATTAAACAAGCATTTCGACCGGGCTGCGGATAGACCATATTATCAACAGCCTCAATTTCTTGAAGAAATCGGGAAGAATAACGAGATAAAAAATATTGAGACGAAATGGATGAGGACTGATGGAAAAACCATAGTTATGAAAGGTCATGCCAAAGCAATACGCGATTATCTTGGCAATATTTTATATTATGATGGCACTGTAGAGGATATAACGGAGCAAAAAAAGGCTCAAGACCAAGTACGCTTACACGCTGCATTGAGTGAGATTTCTCCGCTTGCAATCAGCGTACTGGATTTGGAGGGAAACACGCTGTATGCTAATCAAAAAACTATTGAATTATACTGAAACAGCTTGATACTGCAATTAGCGCGGAACTTTTTGAACAGAAAATAAAGGAAATAAAAAAAACCGGGGAGGTGTTTCTGGAAGTTAAACATCTCCGTAAAGACGGAACTTCTATACCAATGGAAGTGTTTATTAAACTAATTGATTGGAATGGTATCCCGGTTTTACTTAGCCTCGCGAATGATATTACCCAGAGAAAACAATCCGAATTGGAACTAATTCGGGCAAAAAATGCGGCTATTACCGCAAATAAATTAAAAGATGCTTTCATTTCTAATATGTCCCACGAGATAAGAACCCCATTAAACGGGATACTCGGGATGAGTAGTATCATACAACAGATATATGCCGAATTCGCGAAGGAAGATGACAAGGATCTTTTTACTTCCATTGAAATTTCATCGAAGCGTTTAATTAACACCGTT
>JACPGF010000196.1:0-4217 GCA_016182615.1 Ignavibacteriales bacterium | reverse complement strand
AACTTGTTGCTGAATACTCCGGGCTGGCATCTGGAAAATCTATTGCTCTTAATTTGCATGTCTCTACTGATGATGCTATGGTCTATGCCGATGAAGCCTCATTGCATACGGTATTTGATAATTTGATTGACAATGCAGTTAAGTTCACCTCGGAAGGTTCAGTTAATATTTTTCTTTATAGAAATGCCCAGCAAAAGCTTTGTGTGGATATTAATGACACGGGCACAGGAATTTCCGAAGAATATTTAACTAATTTATTCGAACCATATTCTCAAGAGGGAATTGGGTATAACCGCCCGTACGAGGGTTTGGGCTTAGGTTTGGCAATAGTTAAAAAACTGGTTCTTTTGAATAATGCAACTATTAAAGTTGAAAGTAAAAAAAGCGAAGGTACCGTTTTCAAAATCTGCTTTGATGCAGCTGAGGTTTTACCAGTTGAACCTGAACCTGAGATTTTCAGGGAAATGAAAACCCATAATTCCATTGCCCCATTGGCAGGTAAACCCGCGATACTTGTTGTTGAAGACGATGTAATAAACCAGTTGTATATCAGGACGGTTCTTAAAAACGACTATGAAGTCGTTCTGGCATCGGGTGCCGCGAAAGCATTACAACTATTTGGAAGCCGTTCCTTTGATTTAATTCTTATGGATATTTCTCTGAAAGATAATCTGAACGGTTTAGAATTAACCAAATCTATTCGGAGCGGGCAAAAAGACCCTCAGATTCCTATTATTGCAATAACCGGGCATGTTTTTCCGGAGGATTACAAGAAGGCTATAGAGTCCGGCTGCAACGAGTATCTGGCAAAACCTTTCAAAGGTTTTCAGCTGATTGATAAAATTAAATGTTTCATTCAACGATAGATTGACAAACTTTTCAAAAGCAAATGTTATGATAAATAATCCGAAAAATTACGATGAACTTCTTAATGAATTAGAAGCAATGAAAAGTGAAAACGTGAACTTAAAAGCCGGGAATCTCAAAAAGGGCTTAAAGGATGCCGGTATGGAAGAAGACGGTGAGTTAGATGATGGCAAATACCGCTTGTTGATCGAAAGTATCAAGGGTGGTGTTTTTATTGTACAGGACTTTTTATTGCAATATGTCAATAGTGCAATTGCCAAAATGACCGGCTATTCTGTCAGGGAGTTGCTGGGGAAAGATATTCGGGATTTACTGGCTCCCGAGGATGTTGAAATGGTTGCAAAAAACAACAGCTTCCGGCAGGCAGGGAACGAAACACCGCGGGAATACGAATTCCGCTTGTTGCACAGAGATCAGGTGACAAGAGTTTATGTTAAAATGAGCATTAGTCTGGTTGAATACAAAGGACGGGTTGCCAGTATGGGGATGCTTCAGGATATTACCGTGCAGAAGCGGGCTGAATTAGAACAAAATATTTTGTATGAAATTATGCAGGCTGTAACCACATCCACTAATTTAAACGAACTGCTTAATTTGATACATCGGTCACTTGGTAAAGTGATCTATGCTGAGAATTGCTTTGTGGCTCTTAAAGATCAAAAAACAGGGCTCTTCAGCTTTCCGTATTTTGTTGATAAATTTGATCCTACTCCCGCACCGGTATCAATGCATAAAAGTTGCACGGCATACGTGTATCGCACCGGAGCACCTCTATTACTAACCCAAGAGTTATTTGAGAACCTTCTCGAGAGAAACGAAGTCGAACTTGTCGGATCTAATTCACCTTCATGGCTTGGCGTGTCGTTACGAACTGCCGCGAAGATTACCGGCGTGTTGGTTTTACAGCATTACGAAAATGCGAATGTTTATTCGGAAAGTGATATTCAGTTTCTCTATTCTGTTGGCGGTCAAATTGCACTTGCCATCGAACGGAAATGGGCTGAAGATGAACTGCGTGAAAGTGAAGAATTTTTCCGGAATTTGTTCGTCGAATCAGCTGACCCAATCCTTCTGCTTTCTGCAGAAGGATTTACCAATTGTAATGCATCGACCGTTGCGATATTAGGCTATTCAACCAAAGAGGAACTCCTTAATAAAAGTCCGTGGGAATTGTCTCCCGAGAAACAACCCGATGGACAGCTATCCTCCGAAAAAGCTCAACTTATGATTAACCAAGCTATCGCTAATGGTTATAACCGGTTTGAATGGATTCATACAAAATCCGACGGCAGTGATCTTCCTGTTGAGGTAATGTTAACACCCTTTCAGATTCAGGGTAAACAGTATCTGTACACCATTTGGAGAGATATCACCGAGAGAAAAAAGGCAGAAGCCGCATTGCAGCAAAGTAACCAGAAACTAGAGGCTATGTTATCGGCAACTCCTGACGGGATAGGTGTAATGGGACTTGACGGGAAATTGCTGTTTGTTTCGGATAGATTGGCAGATATGAATCGCTACCCCAAAGATCGGAAAAATGAACTAATCGGAAAACACGCCGCTGAATTTATTGACCCGGGGGACCACGAAAAATTGTATGAGAATATTAACAACCTGCGATCGGGCGCGGGTGAAAACAAGCTTACCGAATATCTGGCTGTTAAAGCTGATAAGAGCAGATTCCATATTGACATTAATGCAGCGGTTTTGCGTGATGCCAATGGTGAACCGGCAGGTATTCTTTTTGTTGAACGGGACATTACTGAGCGGAAATTGATTGAAGCCGAAATAAACGATACCAATTTGAAACTCGAAAAGCTCAATAATGAAAAAGACAAATTGTTATCGATTATAGCTCATGATTTAAAAAGCCCGTTCCACGGGTTACTTGGGTTAACGGAAATTCTGGCAAATGAATCTGCCGAATTATCAGCAGACGAAGTTTCAAAATTTAGCAGATCTGTCCATAATGCTGTTGGTAATTTGTATAAGCTGCTGGAGAATTTGTTGGAATGGGCGCAAGTACAAAAAGGTTCAATTGGATTTAATCCGGTAGAACTTTCCCTGCCAGAAATTTTCTTACAATCCAAAGAGACGGTAATTGAACGGGCAAAACAAAAGGGTATCAGCATCAGAAGCGGTATCCCTGACGGTCAAAAGATATTTGCTGATGAGAAAATGACGACTTCGGTCCTGCGTAATCTTTTATCAAACGCGGTAAAATTTACTAGAAAAAATGGAGAAGTTTTCGTGACCGCGAAGAATACCGGTGCTGGGTTTATCGAAATTTCGATTAAGGATTCAGGAGTTGGCATTCCGGTCGACGCAATAGAAAAACTATTTAAGACCGACGTTAAAGTTAGCACCAAGGGAACCGAAAACGAGCCGAGTACCGGATTAGGATTGTTGCTTTGTAAAGAATTTATTGAAAAACACGGTGGAAAAATCTGGGTGGAAAGCGAAAAAAGTGACACGATTACAGGTAAAGCCGGTTGGAGTATTTTTTATTTTACTTTGCCTGCCAAAAATGAAAATAAAATCTCAGACTGACAGAACAAATGTTTAACACCGGTAACGCTTTATAAATGAGATGAGTATAACAATTACTATAAAATGGGATATGCAGTTTGTTCAATTGAAAAGATAATACACAGAGCTTAAGCCGTGATGGGTTTACCTCTTTTCCCTCTGCATCGCTTGTAATAAAAGCTAAATTATCTCATGTTACGTAAAATTGAGCTGAGGGTAGTGTGGGTGTAGCCTGAATAAATCCAGGGGCAACTGTAATAAACTGCATTTTTTACTTGTAATTTGCTTTCTGTTTTGACCTTGTTGCTGATTGAGCAATTTTATTGTGATGCAATTATGCGCCAAAGTTGATTTAAAATTGCCCCCGGATTTATCCCACTGCTATCTGTTGGGAGGCATTGGGTAAACCGGGGGAGAAAATGAAAACAACTCAAAACAGGCTTTTGCAACTCACCCGTTATTTTTTAATAATTCATTGCTCGATTGCTGACAAAATCCATTTGGGCTTTAGTCAGACTTTAGCTCAATTGCAAAAGGTGAGATAATTAATTCAAAAATAGTCATTTTTGGTTATTGCTCAGGGTGAAAAAAACAGGTAATTTAAATATAATCTTTTACATATTGTGGTGATGATATGTATTTAGCATGCAGATCATCCGAAATCCCCACTTCCGGTTTCTGGTTCAAATCCAAAATCGGTGGCAAAAGTGTTACGCATAGAGTTTAAAGAGTCTGTAAAGGAAAAGGTCTTTATCGTTCACACCTCTGACCCTTGCCATTAAGGATTTTATCTTAGCATTAAAATTCTCACTTTGTGCATT
>JACPGF010000195.1 GCA_016182615.1 Ignavibacteriales bacterium | reverse complement strand
AACAAGCGGTTTACCATGAACAGTTGAACTGAGTATCGGAAAATCTTTCCTGATACCCGTAATATCATAATCTGGGGAAACTTCAGCCGCTGCATGTGTTGTCGGTTTCACTTCATATCCCTAAAAGTCAGAATTGAGTTTATTATTAATCCGCTTTTCCAGATACGCAACAACTCCCGGATACGGAATTGTCCTTACGGTATCATCCGCAAAAGCAAAAATCAGAATGCTTTTCGCAAGCTCTTTACTGAAGCCGCGGGAGCGTAGATAGAACAGCGATATTTCATCCAACTGCCCTACAGTTGCACCATGCGAGCATTTAACATCATCAGCAAATATTTCTAATTGCGGTTTAGTATCAACAATTGCCTCATCGGAGAGCAAAATATTTTTATTTGACTGGAACGCGTTGGTTTTCTGGGCATCGGGTCTGACAAGAACTTTTCCGTTAAACACCGCCCTGCCGTTGCCGGAAATTACGCCTTTGTACAATTCATTGCTCTGGCAGTTTGCCTTCGCGTGGTCTATCATTGTATGATTATCGATAAGCTGATTTGCTCCGGCAATGTATAAGCCAAACAAGTGCGCTTCGCTGTTTTCATTGTCAAAATGCGACTCGATGTTATTCCGGGCAGCTTTACCGCCAAAATTAACATTATAGGATGTATAATTTGAATATCTGCCTTCAAACACTTCGGTATATGAAACATGATATGCTTCCTGTGATTCATCCTGAATTTTAATGTGCTCGACTTTTGCATTTTCACCAATAAATACGCCTGTCACTATATTATTCAGATATATATTTGCCTGCAGCGAGGAGTAGTTTTCAACAATAGATAACTGAGAATTATTTTCAGCGATAAAAATGTTTCTTGGATGTACCGCGGCAGTTGCTCCACTGTTAAGGTATAGCACATACACCGGTTTATCTAATACAACATTTTTATTCACACGTAAAAATGCACCAGTTTTAAGGAACGATGCATTGAGGGCACTAAAAAACTGCGAATCATTTTTACCTGCTTTCGAGCATTTCTCGAGTACCAGTTCAGGGAACTGTTTGTAAGCTTCATACAGTGGTAATATGGTTGTTTTGTCTTCAATGCCTGAGGTGTTAGAAAGCAATGGTTCATAGACCCCATCAACAAATATCATTGTGTATGCATCAAAATTTTCGAACAGAAATGGTTTCAACTGTTCCGCGCTAATAGAAGCACACTCACCCACCCCTGCAAACTGTTTTTCGAGCAGAGAAGTAATATCGGTATATTTCCACTCTTCATCTTTGACAGTGGGAAAATTCAGTTCGTTAAATTTTTGCATAGCCGCAAGGCGTAATTGATGGACGGCTGTTGAGCGTTCACCATTAAGCCCCTGCTCAAAGGCAGAAAACTTTTCTGCGTAATTTTTCTTAAATAATTCTGTTTTACTCATGTTCAATATCACTTGTTAACCGGTAACAAACTGTGAAAAATTATCTTTTACCCGGTCGTAACCGCGCTCCTCAAGCTCTAAAGCTAAAGACTTATCCCCCGATTTAATTATCTGGCCCTGGAACAGTACATGGACAAAGTCAGGAATAATATAATCGAGCAGGCGTTGATAGTGGGTAATAACGATAAAAGCATTGTCCGGTGTTTTCAGTTTATTAACGCCGTTTGCCACGATTCGCAGGGCATCTATATCCAAACCTGAATCAGTCTCATCCAGTATGGCAAGCTTAGGCTCAAGAACAGCCATTTGAAAAATTTCATTACGTTTTTTCTCACCACCGGAAAATCCTTCGTTTACCGAGCGGCTTAAAAGAGCCTGCTGCATTTCAACGATTGGCATTTTGCTCTTTACAAATTTCAAAAATTCAAGTGCATCAAGCTGTTCTAAGCTGTGGTGTTTGCGGATTTCGTTCAGTGCATGTTTAAGCAAATTAGTATTTGAAACACCAGGTATTTCAACCGGATACTGGAATGCAAGGAACAGGCCTTCGCGTGCCCTTTCTTCGGCTGGCAAATCAAGAAGATTTTTTCCATCAAGCCAAACTTCGCCATCAAGTATTTCGTATTCTTCTTTCCCCGCAAGTACCTGTGCCAGGGTCGATTTTCCGGAGCCATTCGGCCCCATGATTGCATGTACTTCACCTTTGTTGACGGTGAGATTAATTCCATTGAGGATTTTTTTACCGTTTATAGCGGCATGTAAATTTTTTACGACGAGCATTTATTTTATTAACCTTTTTTACTTCTTTTATAAACCATTAACCAACACTGCCTTCGAGACTAACGCTGAGCAGTTTTTGTGCTTCAACGGCAAACTCCATCGGGAGCTCCTTGAAAACTTCTTTACAATACCCGTTCACAATCATGCTTACTGCATCGCTGATTGAGGTAAAAAATCTGGTCGGCACCGATTTTTGAGGTTGTGGCTTCATGTTCAACTTTTGCCGAGGTATTTGAAACCTCTAAATATGGGAATGTGTGCGCACCGCATTTGTCACCGATAAGCAAACTATCGCATTGCGAATAATTTCTGGCGCCTTCTGCTTTTTTCCCCACTTTCACTAATCCACGGTACGTGTTCTGGCTTTTACCGGCTGATATACCTTTTGAAACAATTGTGCTTTTAGAATTCTTACCGATGTGAATCATTTTCGTGCCGGTATCCGCCTGCTGATAATTATTAGTTACTGCTACGGAATAAAACTCACCAACGGTGTTATCTCCAATTAAAATGCAACTCGGATACTTCCAGGTTATTGCCGAACCAGTCTCTACCTGTGTCCATGAAATTTTTGAATTGTTTCCCCGGCATGCACCGCGTTTGGTAACAAAATTATAGATTCCGCCCTTGCCTTCTTTATCGCCAGCATACCAGTTTTGAATGGTACTGTATTTTATTTTCGCGTTTTCCATGGTAACAAGTTCAACCACCGCGGCATGTAACTGGTTTTCATCACGCATGGGAGCAGTACAACCTTCAAGATAACTAACATAGCTGTCATCATCGGCAACAATCAAAGTGCGTTCAAATTGTCCGGTTTTCGCGGCATTAATACGGAAATACGTGGAAAGCTCCATCGGGCAGCGGACTCCCTTTGGAATGTACACGAAAGAGCCATCGGTAAACACGGCTGAGTTTAACGCGGAGTAATAATTATCGGTATAAGGGACAACTGAACCGAGATATTTCTGAACAAGCTCAGGATATTCCAAAACGGCTTCCGAAAGCGGGCAGAAAATTATCCCATCCTCTTTCAGTTTTGCCTTAAAAGTTGTCGCAACCGAAACACTGTCGAAGACGGCATCAACGGCTACCGTTGTTACACCGGCAAAAATTTTCTGTTCTTCGATGGGAATGCCAAGCTTTTCGTAGGTTTTCCTTATTTCAGGGTCCATTTCATCAAGGCTGTTCAGCTTTTTAACCTGTTTCGGTGCCGAATAGTAAATGATATCCTGAAAATCAATTTTCGGGTAGTGTACATTTACCCATACAGGCTCATCCATCGTCAGCCAATGCCGGTACGCTTTTAAGCGCCATGCCAAGAGCCATTCGGGCTC
>JACPGF010000205.1:1938-5381 GCA_016182615.1 Ignavibacteriales bacterium | reverse complement strand
TTCTTTTGGTGGTGACAGAAGCTCATCCAGAAAACCTTCTTTCGGTGGTGCCAGGAGTGCACCAAGAAAACCGGGGTTCGGGAGTGACAGAGCTCCAAGGAGAAAACCTGATTCTGACAGAAAAGGTTAATTAATCTCCAAGCTGAAAATTAAAGCCACGTTCGCGTGGCTTTTGCATTTTAAAATGCCTGTCTGTATTTTCAATTTCGAGACAATATTTTATGAGTTGCTCATGCAGGGGCACTACTCATCTCATGTCTAAAATAATTTACATCTCCAAACCTCAGACTTTTATCCTTCGTATCTAAAAACCATCTATTCACAGCCTTTCCCTAAAGAGGTGGATGCCAAGCCACTGGATATTGATTTGAAATCACATAGCAAAATTTAGTGGCTTGGCATCCACCCCTTCGGGGAAAGCCTGGTGTTTGTTGGTTATTTAAACCTCAGACTAAAGTCTGAGGTTAGGTCATAAAAATCTCGCTGTACTTCTTAAGCTGCTTATTTTAACTAAACGCCTAAACTCAACTTTATTTTACATATGCTGAGTAGTTACCATACTGGAAATGTGTAATTAGGTGAATGGAAATTATATAAAATTAGAGAATACTGGTTTGTCAATTATTAAAATTTTTTAACTTAACGAAAAAATACTCTGCAATTTCCTTATAAATAAATTAAGTTTACTGATGTAATTCATGTTTTTTACAATAAACATCATGTTAGCAATATGAAAAAATTGTTTCTTTTAATGGTCCTGTTTCTAACATCCGGGATGTTATCTGTTTCATTTGGACAACTTACCGGTGATAAAATAATTAAAGCCACAGGAGGGGATTATCCCTCGCTTGGAGCTGCAATTACAGCGCTCAATACGAACGGAGTTTCTGGTACGGTAAGGTTTCTCATCGATGAAAACCTCAACGAATCAGGTGCAAATTTAATTATTACCCGTAATGATTTATCCGCAGTCAATAATCTTGTCATCAAACCAAATGTTGGTAAGACCCCTACAATCAGTATAACCACATTCACAACCTCGGGCCTGAGTGCAAACGGTATTGCCATTTATAACTCTTCTTTTATTACTATTGACGGCTCAAATACGGTTAATGGAAAGACCAGAGATTTAACAATATCAGGAAATGATGCAGCCGGTTTGTATTTAATCGGGGTTATTGATAACTCCGATGATATCACTATTAAAAATGTCAGCCTTCAGATGCAAACTATGGCTGCCGGTTCTACCGGTATCGGATGTGATGGTGTAACCGGTGTCCCGGACAGATTACTGATACAAAATTGTTTAATAGGCACACCAACGGTAACATTCCGCACAGGGGTTGGCTTATACGGAAATGCATCCTCGACACTTATAAATGCTTATGTATATGATTGCGAAATCTATGCAAAAAGACGCGGGATAACAACATTTTACAATGTGAAAAATATTTACCGTGGTAATACCATCTCGATTGTAACACCTGATGCAAACCAAGCGTTTTACGCCGGCATTTACTTAACCGGGTTTCCTGCTGGCGATACTACTATTATTGAAAATAATAAAATTCTTAAACTTTCTTCCAACCCAACAGCAACCGTCCGTTTCGCGGGTGGTATTGTCATTTATGGTAACGAGGGAGTCTTTAATATTCAGAATAACTTTATTGCGTCAAATTACACAAATGCCGGTACGACACTTACTGAAAAGGTATATGGTATTATATTTGGCTCTGTAGGCTGGTCAGGAACCGCAAATATTGCATTTAATACGATTGATTTATCGGCAACAAATCAAACAGGCAGAACCGCCTGTATCGGTTGGGAAATAAACTCAAGTTCTACGGTAAATGTTCATAACAATATCATGGTGAATAGAAATAATACTGCACTCACTTATGGAATTCATTGGAGCAATACAGCATCGGCTACTTCGGTACTAAACAGCAATCACAATAACATCGTTTTAGGTGGTTCAACTGCTAATTTTGGTTTGTATGGTACAACAACTTATCCAACTTTGGCAGCATGGCAGACTGGAACAACACTTGATGCAAACACTAAAACAAAAGAGGTTACTTTTGTTTCAAGCAGCGATTTACATTTAAGCGGTTCATCCCGTGGAGATGCAGACCTGAAAGGAATGCCTATCGCTGCGATTACAACAGATATTGATGGAGAAACAAGAAATGCAACAGCTCCATATAAGGGCGCAGATGAATATATTGGCGGGGTAGTACCCGTTGAATTAGTCCTGTTCACCTGTGAAGTTAATGGCAGCAGTAATGTGCTCAATTGGAAGACCGCAACTGAAACAAATAATTTTGGTTTCGAAGTTGAAAGATTAAACAATGCCATTTGGAAAAAAATCGGGTTTATTAAGGGAAATGGAACTTCAAACATTGGTTATAATTACAGGTTTACCGATGCGCAAATGTCCGGTGGGAATGTACAATACCGGTTAAAACAGATTGATTTTAACGGCAGCTACACATATAGTGCATCGGTTGAAGCTAACAGAAGCAGCGTTGCCCGTTTTGATTTGGCACAGAACTTCCCGAACCCGTTTAACCCAAGTACTGAAATCCGTTACACGTTACCATTTGCAGCTAATGTAACCGTAACAGTTTATAATGAAGTTGGTGAGATGGTTAAATTATTGGAGTCTGGTATTAAAGAGAGCGGTTCTTATACATTGCACTTTAATGGTTCGGAACTGGCTTCCGGTATGTACATGTATTCAATAAATGCAGTCTCGTTTGACGGAAAACAGAACCTTAAGGCAACAAAAAAGATGCTGCTTGTTAAATAATAATGTGATAATATTTATGCATGATTAACCCGGTTACAGAATTTCCTTCATGCTTTGTTCAAATCAAAGCATGAAGGGCAGCCGGGAACTTCTTCGCGATTCCAATCCTTTCGTTGTGCCATACAGAGCAAATTGGTTCACTTATTCTCTGTTCCGATTATATCTGTTTTAAGTCCATGCTTTTCACAGGTAACAGGCAATTTCAGCATATTTACAGGAAAAAATTTTCTATTTGTGCATAACGAATCAGCAATTTGCCCTGTTTCCATGCATAATTCCCGTTGTTCAATATTTGTGGGTATCACAGTTGACTCACTGTTAAAGTCTCGTATCTTACCGGATAGTTCGCCCATCATCCTTCCCCAGATAGGTGCGCATGCAGTTCCACCGTATTGAAATCCCCCATGCAATTTATACTGCGGATTATCATACCCAGCCCAGATGGCGGTTGTTAAAGACTTGTTATATCCAACGAACCATGCATCCGTATAGTCGGAGGTGGTTCCCGTTTTTCCTGCGGCAAATCCTCTGTAAAACCTTCTGATGGAGGTTGCCGTACCGCTGTCAATAACAGTTTTACATGCGGCGGTTAACAGGAAACAAGTTGCAGAATCGAGTACATTTTCACTTT
>JACPGF010000205.1:0-1913 GCA_016182615.1 Ignavibacteriales bacterium | reverse complement strand
TCTGATAATAGACATAGCCGTTTTTATCGCTTATTTTTAAAATTGTCAATGGGTGCGCGTACATGCCTCCGGAGGCAAATACCGAGACTGAAGAAGCCATTTCGGCAGGTGAAACTTCAGCACTGCCCAAGGAAATCGAGGGATAAGGTGGTATGGCAGATTGAATTCCGAGCTTATGGGCAAAATTAACAATAGAATCAGGCACGGTCAACCTGGTGATTGCATCAACTGCACAGAGGTTTATCGAATGCTGCACAGCAGTCTCTAACGGCAGATAACCGCCGCTAATGGTGTTTTCTGAATTCATTGGCCGCCATTCGTTTACTTTCCCCGAATCGATTATTTGTATCGTATCATGCAAAGGAGTAGCCAGCGTGTAACCTTCTGAAAGTAAATATCCATAGAGGAACATTTTAAAAGCTGAGCCAGGCTGCCGGATAATTTGCATTGAACGGTTGAGCCCCTTGGCATCGGTTTCCGGATTGCCGCCAACCATGGCGCGTACCATTCCGGTTCCATTTTCAACAGAAAATAATCCTAACTGAGCCTGCTTCATACTGCCGGAAAAATTATTCCATTGAGCTTTAATTGCTTTTTCAGCCGCATTCTGTGTGTTATAGTCGCAGGCGGTTGCAATAATTATCTCATCGTTGTTCAACGATTTACCGAATGGTTTTAATATATTGTATGCCTCTTTTCTGACCTGTTCTATATAGTACTTACCTATGTGCTCGTGTAGCAGGTTATGCAGCACTTCATTCCTACGATTCAGCATTTTATCGGCATGCTCAGGGGGTTCATACCCTGTAGGATTTTTTAACAAACCTACCAATGCAGCAGATTCCGGAACGTTTAGCTTGTCAGCACTTTTACCATAATACTCCTGCGCGGCGGCACTTATACCATACACACCGCGGCCAAAATAGACCGTATTAAGATACATTAAAAGAATTTGGTCTTTGGAGTATTTGGTTTCCATTTTTTTTGCCAGCTCAATTTCTGTTATTTTTCTGGATATAGTCCGCTCGTTGGTAAGAAAAAGATTTTTAACCAGTTGCATCGTTAACGTACTACCGCCCTGAGTTGAGCCTGTTAATGTTTTTAATATACCCCGTACTATTCCTTTATAAGAAACACCGTCATGATTGTAAAAATCACGATCCTCGGTTGCTATAAGGCTGTATATCACATACTTCGATACATAACCGGTGCTGCGTAAATCAATACGGCTCCTGTTGCCGATGTATCCCAATACTCTACCGTCTGCACAGAGAACCTGAGATGCATACTCAAGTTTAATGGGAGGGAGATTCTGGGGAAAGAAAAACGACGAAAGGATACAAATAAAAACTATAATTTGAATAAAATAACGCATTTTTTTTGAAGTCTGAAGTAAACAAATATTTCAACCGGAAAATATGAAATCCAGCATGACCAGACAAAATTACTTTATTAACGTAAATATATTTAAGAAACTGTATCTTTAATGCTATTTTTATTAACGACATTTGACGGTTTTACAATTTATTGTATTATACAAATTGTATCGAAATGAAAATCAAGATCCGTTAAACTCACGAAAAAAAATTGAATAGAGGAATAATTCCTCACCGATTTATAAATAATTGTTTTCAAATCGAATGAAATTCGAAAATCACAATTATTAAAGAAAGGCTCTGTTAACAAAGGTTCGCTTATGAAAAAAATGCAATTGTTGCTATTATTATTAACAGCTATCTCATTGGAGATAACTGCGCAAACATACCTGAATATAAAAAAATATGACGGCCAGAATCAGTATGCACTTATGAGTTCGATTCGTAAACTGACATTCTCAGAGGAATCTGATACGATTCAGTTTGTATTCAAATCGGCTCCTGCCGTTGCACACGCTTTAATTGGCGTACAAAATT
>JACPGF010000213.1 GCA_016182615.1 Ignavibacteriales bacterium | reverse complement strand
GGCAGTAAGAAGATAACCTGATGAAAAAACATACGCATCATTATCAATCAAGGTCAAATCAGTAAAGTCAACATAACCGTCTTGATTGACATCACCTCCATACATGCACCATTTCGCGCCGGCCTTTACAAGATTGTTGCCGAAAGCTTTTGAGGAATCATCAGTAAAACTATAAGTCATTACCCCGGTATTGAATTTAGTCAGCGAAAATTTACTGCTGTCACTCCATGTTTCTACAGCATTCCTGTGCTTTATTACTAAATAATAAGAAACACCATTATTGGTATTCGTAAACACCGCAGTACCTGATCCAGTCGTATCAAGCAATACGGCGGCAGAATCGATAACTGAGAAAGTTGGCGGAGTTGTACTCCGCAGTAAAACAGTAACAGTATCACGAACCTGTTTATTTGTTTCAGGATTGTAAAAACTTTGAATAAACGCGGTGATATTAAGCGTCCGTTTTGTTGTTCCAATTGCCCATTCACCCAAAGTAGTGACGTTATTCGCGCGGATATGATTTGCATCCAGCAATGTGAAATCACTCCATACCGTCCATGTACCCGAGCTATTATTCCTCCGCAAAATGCGGTAATAATTTACTTCGCCGATACCTGAAATATCGGTTAAATCAAATGTAATGGAAGTTGTATATGAGCTTAATGTTGTAGATAACTGCCAGTATAATGAACTTATTGTTTCAACTGAAGCAGGGATAGTGCCGTCAGGTGCAGCTAAGATTTGGTTTGCATATACCATATTGCTCGACCCATTTCCATACACGGCACTACTAAAATGGTAACTAACCTTAGATACCGGAAGCGACACTACATCATCGATAGCAGAGCCCTCATGCGGCACGATAGCAGAAGACTGATGGTACGTTACATTAGATGGTTTAATATTAAACTGAGCATTGAAAGAGGCATAGCAATTCTGTACAATCGCTGAAAAACTTGAAAAATCTAATTGCACCTGCCCTGAATGAAACGGATCGAATTCCTCAAGCCATCTCGGGTCACTTGCCGAAGTATCCAATTGAGCATAAGCATCACCTGTTATACCGCCTGAATAATTAACATTGAGGACAAAACGAAAATCCAGAAACGCAAGTTTGGTGACACCTGCAACTTTAATATTTCCGCCGGAACCGGTATATACTCTCATATCACCAGTAGGACAATTTGGTTGAAACCCGGTCAAATATGCGGGGGAAAAGAATAATTTTATTCCAGAAGTATCATTTAGGACATTTGTTTGCTCAGTTGCACAAGCCGTAAAAGTTTTTGCACCAATACCTGTTGCCCCGGAACAATCGAAACACGGATAGGCTAATTTATTATGAGTTGTATCGGATTCACTCCAATGTGTTTGCGTGTATGCAACAACAGATTTCCAACCCGCAGGGTCAGGGCAATCTGCCCAAGTGCAACTTAATTGAGCGCCTTTATAGCTGAACATGAAGGGACCCTGCCCAGTTGATTCTAAATTTAGTACATTTATGATTAGGGTTTTTGAAAACAGCCTGTAATTATTTCCATAATTATTATTATAATTTATCGTTATCAAATCAGCTTCATCATGGGTTGGGTTGCTTACTGTGGTAGTAAAAATATAATACTGGTTATTTTCCGTCCCGGTTATACTGCCTCCGGGTATAGTTGCATAGTAAGTATCACCCGACCCTGAAGCGAGTGCAAAACCCGAAGAAGCCCAGCCATCATCCGTATAACGTACATAAATATTCTCTTCTGAAGATTTGCTGCCACTTAACGTAATCTTCACATCAACTTGTTGTCCTGCTTGTTTATAATTGTCAGTGGCATAAAGCACTGTAACCGGAGTGTTCGATAATTCCATTATCGAAAAATTTGCTACGTTGTTTGAAGAGTGCTTTTCTGCTTTTACAACATAATACTTGTTGTTTGTTGTTGAAAAATAAACTGCTCCATTAGAACCCATATTACTATAAAAATATGCTGTCCAGATTGCACCCCCCCCAGTATAAAACATATCACCGGGATTACTATTCATCCAAAACCCCATTCCATTAAGGTTAGAGGCTGTTTCCCCGAATTTAAAATAATGATTTGCAGCACCCGTTGCTCTATATACCCATTTAAATGTTTTGCCGGGCCCGTTCTCGGCCTGAGTTCCGGTTACCCAATTCCAGCCGGATCCATTATCGTCTCCAAAGATATAGTCGGGTGAAACCTGCGCCAGCAGCTTAGCTTGCGTTAAAACACAGATAATCAGAAGCGTGGTTATCCAATACTTTTTCATTTGTAGGTCTTTCTAAATGTAATCGATCGCTTTATTTTTTAATATTTAATTTTTTATTACAAAATTCTATTAATCTTTTCATACTGCTTCACTGCACCACAATAGAATTTCCATCAGGCAGTACCTTTTATTATCTGCTCTAAATCCTCAAGATTTTCCTTCCCAACAAATGCGAGAGCTCCGGCTTTCAAGGCGGCGAGTTTAATCTCATTATCATTATGCTGCGAAACAATAATAATCTTTGCAAGGGGATCCAGATGCAGGATAGCCTTGGTTGCCTGCATTCCATTCATTCCCTTCATTTTAATATCCATAAAAACCCATTCCGGTTTTTTTTGTTCATACATTTCTATTGATTCGTATCCATCTGAGCATTCATATATTTCTGCAAACATGCCTTCATGCATACTCCTCAACAGAGTCCGCATTCTTTTACTATCGTCAGTTATTAAAAGATTCATTCATTTTCTATTTTTACTTGTTACAATAGTAGTGATGAGTTGTGATAGAGTAAATGAGTAGTGATACTTAATTATCTAAGTAGTACTACTTAAGCGTGATGGAGAACAATAAAATATTACTGCTTTGGATGGAATGTTTTTGAGATGTTTAGTTTTTTGTGGAGTAGTTGATTTGTAGCAGCAGTAGTATTACCCAATTACTTGCAGGAAGACATTCTTAACAATAGTTTCAATTTGGCACCGGTAATTTTATATGCAAATTTGTCCCTTCATTTTCAGTCGAAGAAATACTGAAACTACCCTTTTGATGCCTTACTCTCTCTTGTATTCCTTTCAAACCAAATCCTGAACTGTTTTTCAAGACTCGATCAAGTTTCTCTTTATTCATACCCATACCATCGTCTGAAATATTCAGGTGAAGCATTTGTTCACGGTAATGTAGCTTAATAGTTACATTTTTTGCCGCAGCATGTTTTACTGCATTGTTAATGCTCTCCTGAATTATCCTAAAAACATTTATTTCTGCCTCAGGCCCTATGCCCTTCTCACGTTGCTCAAGATTAACAGTAAAGATTATTCCAGTTGTACCGGCAATTTTTTTGGTCAATGATTCAACGGTGTTATTCAAGCCCAAATCATCCAATTGATACGGGTGGAGGTTGTATGCTATATTCCTCACTTCATTAATTGACGCGAGCGCCGTTTCGGAAATTTGCGTCAATTGTTTTTCTATATTTTCCGATGAGATGTCACGCAGGCCTATTTTTGCATGATTATTAATAATAAGTAAATTCTGTCCGAGTTCATCATGTAATTCTGATGCGATCCGTTTTCGTTCATCTTCTTGCAATTCAATCAGTTGTTTCGAAAAATTTTGCTGTATAAGAGTTTCCCTTTGTAGATATCTTACCCGCCTGATATAAAGAAATAAAATTGCAAGCAGAACCGCAAGTACAATAAGCACCCTAAACCAAACCGCTGCCCAAAACGGCGGGCGAATGGATATTTTCAAGTCGGCGCTTTTATTATTCCATACACCTTCACTATTAGCAGCCCGTACATGAAAAATGTATTCTCCGGGAGCTAAATTTGAATACTTAACAATGTGATCCGGAGTTGCCGCTTGCCATGTTTTTTCTAACCCTTCTAAATAGTAGGAATACCGGTTAACTTCGGGTGATGAAAAGTCAAAGGCAGAAAATGCAATCTCTAAAAAATTCTTATAGTATGGCAAGTCAAGTGGAACCCCCGTGTAATAACTTTGTTCAAACCTTGTATCCTTATCAAAAATTTTAACACCGGTAATTGCAATTTTTGGTGGATTTTCAGCATGTTTTATTAAATCGGGGAAAAAAGAATTTATTCCGCCCTCGCCTCCAAAAAACAGTTCTCCATCTATCGTTCGCTCAAAAGCTCCTTGATTAAAACTATATCCCTGCAAACCATTATTCACTCCAAAAGTTTTGCATTCACCGGTTTTATGATTAAACCGTGTAATGCCATTACCGGTACTTAGCCACAAATTGTGCTTTCCATCTTCAAGGATTCCATAAACCGAATTGTCGGACATTCCATCTTTTATCGAGAATACTTTCAATTTTTTACTCGTTTTATCGAAATGAACAAGACCGCCAAAAGTTCCAGCCCACAAGCTGTTTTCATCATCCTGATAAAGACAGAGAACAATATTCAACGAAAGATAATCTGGGTTCGAGAGTGGAAATTTGTAATGGGTAAAAGTGTTTTTAATTCTATCAAAATGTTCAATGCCACAACTAAAGGTTGCAATCCAAAAAGTGCCATCGGGATCCGCAACAACATCCGTAGCCATATTATAAGCAATACTTGTTGTATCGCTTCTGGAATTCCGCCACGAGGAAAATTTGTTTGAGTTCTGCTTTTTCACACATAAAGGAATTCCATAACCGCTCGCCCATACATCTCCTGCTTTGTCAACAATTATCTTGTGGAATTCAAAATTAACCTT
>JACPGF010000189.1 GCA_016182615.1 Ignavibacteriales bacterium | reverse complement strand
ATTTCGCTTTAATAAAAATAGTTAAAATGGCTATAAATTTAAGGTTAATTGTAAATTTTATTCAGACAAAAAGCATATCCCTGTTGTTATTTATTGGAATATTTGCAATAGGAGTTTCTATTCCTATTAAATACTCAGTTGCGCTTTTCCTTATGGTTCCAATTTTATTATTGCTGTCTTTTAACTTTAATTGGACTGTTTTTTTAATAATCCTTGCATCCAATCTGGCAATCTATATTTATGGAACAATGACCTTTTCATCATTAGCTGCGTGGGTTTGTATTTATTCTTTCTTTTTAACACATAAATTCGATTTTGTTGAATTGCGCCACCCCCTTTCAAAACCTATCTTAGCTTTTTTTTTGAGTGTCTTACCTTCTTTTTTTAATACTATTGTATTGTTTCATGCAACAATTCTATTACTGCAGTTGATCGCATTCGTTTTAATTTGTCATGTGTTACGAGCACATATAAATTCTGAAGACGACATTAAAAAAATTCTTGATGCTTTTGTTTTTTTTGTTACCCTTAATATCGGTGTTATTTTGCTCCTTGGTTCGTTTACAAATCATCGGCTGTTTGGTATCGGAAGTGTTTCGTTTGTCGATTATGCAGTTATGGGTTTAATTATTTTTTACCACAATGTGTTGTATCATAAAAATGGCCGCACTCTGAATATTTTTTTAATGATGTTAACTACGATTGCTATTATTTATACTCAAACCCGGTCAACACTTATTCTGGCAAGTATTATATTACTCATTATATCAATTCAATACTTAAAAGATTTTGACAAGCCAGGTCTCGCTAAATCGGTTTTAATTATCAAGTTCGTTTTCGGCACAATATTTATTGGTATTGCTATTGGTTTTTTGTATGTGCTGCAACCGGCAATATTCGGACGGTTTTCTTCTGAACAGATTTCAGGTTCGGCGTTAGAGGCCGGGGGAGGGGCTTATAGTTCGCTTACTACCAGATTTATGATTTGGGATACAGCTTATAATGCATTTGTAAAACATCCGTTTTTGGGCATTGGCTGGAATTCTTTTCCGTACAGTTCACATTTATATAGTAAGTTGCCTTATTGGATGTTTGACCATTATGTAAAGCATTTAAGCACTCATCAAACATTCGTGACAATTCTAACAGAAGCTGGTGTATTTAGTTTTGTGATTTTTATATGGTTGATATTTTCACAAATAAAAACAGCTCTTCGTGTAAGAAGAAGGAAAAATGTTTCACCATATTACCGAAATATCCTAAGCTGGCTTGCAATTTATATTGTTTTTTCGATGTGTTTTACAGATGCATGGCTATATGGTGATGAAATAATAGTCTGGGGTCTTTTTTTAGGTTTATTACTCGGTTATGAGAAGATTTCCTTGCTTAATACAAACAAAACGATTTCAGTTTCGAACAGTTCGGTATTAATTTAATAAATTCTTGAGATCCTAATTTTTGATAAAACCACATGGGAAGCACTTTTGAAAAATTCATTTTATTTTTAGAAAGGTAATATTTTTTTATTTTTTACTCGACAATATTTTAAGGATAAAAGATGAAACTGAAATTTCTCAATTGGTTTATACGGCTATTTCATCGTTATATAAATATTATTAGGATTCAATTTTATGAATATGATATTAAGAAAGGACTACTATCCTGTGGAAAAAATGTGAGTATTAAATCCTTTTGTGTTATCGAGGGGAAAGAATGTGTTAGTGTTGGCGATAATGTTTCAATTGGAAGTTTTATACACATTTGGGGGCATGGAGGGGTTACAATTAGAAATAATGTTATGATTGCGGCACATACAAGCATAACAAGCTTAACACACGATTATACTGTAAAAGAGATGATAAAGACTGTAGTAAAAAAAAGTGTAATCATTGAGGATGATGTATGGATTGGAAGCAATGTAGTTATCTGCCCTGGTGTTCGAATTGGGAAAGGATCCGTTGTTGGCGCGGGTTCGGTGGTAACAAAAAATATTGATCCTTATACGATTAACTTTGGGGTGCCCGCGAAGAAAATTAAAGATAGAATTATTCCTCATATGGAAGATTGATCAACTTAAAATTCCTTGAGTTCTGAAGTTGAGAGATCAGTCTATATAAACATATAAATGTAATTATCATCGTATTAAATGGATATACTTACAAAGTCGCTCTAATTGTTTAAGATTTTTATTAAAAAAGAAGTAAATGAATAAAATATTTAAAAATTTCCTCTCCAACTCATTCAGAGCCCTTATTGTTGTGCCCATTTATTTTCTTATTACACCATATACAATACATAAAATTGGCGCTGCAGGATATGGTCTATGGGCTCTTATATGTGTGATCGGAAGTTATCAGATGTTTGTTGATTTGGGGATTTCAACAGCATTAATTCGTTATGTTGCCATTGCAAGAGCAACTCAAAAACTAAAATCGATAAATGAATATCTGGCTGTTGGATTGGTTGTCTTTATTCTTATACCAGCATGTTTTCTGCTTTTTGTATACTTTTTTAAACATTTTATTGTTGTTTCGGTTTTAGGGATTTCTACAGAAATTTTGTTGGCTGAAAAATTAATTATTTATACTTCCATTTCGATTTTTTTCAATTTGATTTCGACTTTATTTCGAGCTGTTATTGATGGATTCCAAAGAATGGAAGTTTCGAATGGTGTACTTATAATACAAAACATTGTAAGTGCAATAGGTACTTTTTTATTTCTATTTTATGGGTTTGGTGTTTATGGACTTGGAGTCAACCTGTTGATTACGTCTATATTTACTTCATTGCTTAGCCTGATGGCAGCAAAAACAGTTTTTGCCGAAATGTCGCTAAATCTATTTCTATTTTCCAAGGAAAAATTTCTTGAAATATTCCAATACAGTATTAATCTTCAGGTCTCTGGCATACTTAGGGGACTGATTGTCTCTTTCAACAAAGTGCTTATTGCGCGACTTTTCTCGGTAAATGAAGTAACCTATTATGAGCTCGCTTACCGTCTACTAAATCAATTTGAATCACTGATTAATTCTGGACTTTCATCACTTTTCCCCGTGGGGTCAGAATTATATTTTGAGAAAGGTTCAAAAGGAATTGAAGAACTTAGGCAGAAAAGTTTAAAATATGTATTCCCAGTATTTAGTTTAATTTACCTATATATATATATGTTCACTCCCGGTTTTGTTTTATTGTGGCTGGGCAAGGATTTTGTTTTGGTGAGTTCAGTTATTAGGATTTTTTTAGTAGCAAACTATTTAATTAGCTTAGCAATGCCAGCTTATATTTTTTTAAATGGAGCTGGGTTTTCAAAGGACACCCTCTCAATACAACTAAAGACTATTTTCATTGAAATCGTTTTAATAGTAGTATTGGTCTATTATTTTGGCTTTGTGGGATTTTGTTCAGCCTATTCCGTTTCTCTCATATTTGCTTTTATTCTTACTCATAATATATACCAAAAAAGATTTTCAACAAAAGATATTGTTTACAATCCTTTCCTTAAAGGCAAAATGTGGAGTCTTGTTTTTATTGGACTTTTGATAAGCGTCTTTGGAAGCCGGTTCCTGATTTTCGAAAATTATTTTTATTTGCTTCTTATTTCAATTATATGGTGGTTTGTTGGTTTTTTTTTCGTCTTTGCAACCAGGCTACTAACTCGTAGTGATATATCTGTTCTCTTTAACAAACAACCCCCCTTTATTATTGATACTAAACACTAGAATGTTATAATGATTATTTTTTTTAGATACGATATTCAGAGCAAATTTATGCTTGTTCTCAAGTATTTTTGAGATCATTTTCCAAAAGTGCAATTTAATACATTACGGCTTTAATCGATGAAACACAGAGTTCTTTTTTTTGATCATGATTCTGATATTACAGGCTCTACCATTTCACTCATGTATATCTTACAAGAACTTAGATCAAGGGGTATGGAAATTTGGGTTGCGAGCCCAAAATCGGAAGAAAATTTTGCCGTGTTTGCCCGCTTCGGATGTCTGCGTTATGATTTTTCATCTTTTCTTATTAATTCGCTCGGATTGGACTTACATAGTTCAAGTAAATTCTCAGGTTCAAGATTATCTCGCGGATTGAGACTGTTGAAAAATTTTGGGAAGCTCATTTTAGGTATTATAATGTCTGCTAAAGCCATATGGGTTATTAAACCCGATCTTGTTTATATTAATGAATATGTGCTGATACAATCCGCTATTTCAGCCTGGTTTATGAGAATACCATGTGTTGTTCATATTAGGAGTCTCATTATATCTAAAGAGAATATATTTCGTCATTTGTTTATTCAGTATTGTCTTGGAATATTTCCGAGTCATATTATTGCTATAACGCAAAGTGAGGCAGCTCAATTAAAATCGCGCTACCTGAACACCACAAGGATATCTGTTGTAACAGAATTTGTTGAGCAGAAAAAATATCCTATAGAATCGGATGTGACAAGTTTTTATCAAGAACACCCACAGCTTTTAAGAAAACGCATAATACTGTTCATGGGAGGAATTTGGCAACTAAAAGGGACATTTGAATTTTTGAAAGCCGCAACAATGGTGGCTCGGAAGCATAAAGATGCTCATTTCGTCATAATTGGAAGAATTGTTAATTCGGGTACTGAAAATGACATTCAGTACTATAATGATTGCAGTGCACTGCTGAATATCGATGAGAGTCACTCATATATCAGTGTTTTAGGACATAGGACAGATGTCGACATCTTCCTTTCGCAATGCTCTATCTTGGTTGCACCTAACCAGTTAGATCATTTCTCGCGACCAATTATCGAGGCATGGAATTTTTACAAACCTGTAATTTCAACTAATTTACCACATGCTGCTGAAATTATTATTAACAGGACAAATGGTATTTTAACGCCAAATAATCGAACAGATGAACTAGCAGAGGCAATCTGCGAGTTGTTAGCGAATGAAAAACTTTCTCGTGAAATTGGGAAAGCCGGATTCGAGTATGCGAGTGAAAATTTTAATCTTAAAGTGAATTTACAGAAAATTTTTACGATCATCCAAAATGTAAATTACTTTGACTAAGTAATTTTTTTAACTAATAATAAAAACAACGTGCTTTGCAATTTGTTTCGATAATTTTAACTAAAGATTAGTGAAACAGATTTTTAGGATAAATAACTAACTGTGCCAAAGTTACAAGTAGTTTATTCCTAAGCATCTTTTTAAAGGTGAAGAAGTAAGCCAAAGAAAAAATTGGAATTCTTATTAACAAACTTATATAATACGCAACAAGTACCAGAACAAATGAGCACGAATGAAAGTACTTTTGATATATCTGAATTGTAGCTTTTGCATAATTAATCGCCTTAAAAAATGGCAAATTTTCTGTCGTTGCTCCACCCCAATGAAATATAGCAGTTTTAGGGTAAAAATATACTTTACCTCCTGACAACCGATGTCTTTGGCATAAATCAATATCTTCGGAATAAAAATAAAATCTTTCATCAAATCCGCCTAATTCATTGAAATGTGCTGTACGGCATAGTATAAAAGCTCCAATAATAAACTCAGTTTCAAAAGCTTGATTATCATTAGGAATTGGAACTGTTTTTGAAAATTGTTTTATAAATGGAAACAAGCGGTCGAGGAAGAAAAATGTTCCGATAAGGTTAAAAACAGTAGGGAACTTGTTATGGGACAATTGAAGGCTACCATCTCTATTTAAAAGTTTGCAGCCTACAAATGCCTCGATTTCTAGCTCTTTAATAAACTCAAGTACTTGTTCAATTGAATTTTCGATAAGCAAAGTGTCGTTATTTAACAATAGGCAAAACTCACCTTTTGCTTTTTTAACTGCGATATTATTTGCTCTGGCAAAACCTAAATTTTCATTATTGCAGATAAATAAAACATTTGGGAACTCAACAATAAGAGACGAGAAATTATCAGTGGAATTATTATCAACCACAATAATTTCATATTTTACATTTTGCGTATATTGCATAACAGATGCTAAACAGTCGCGCAACATTTTAGTGCCATTATAATTGACAATTATTATTGATAAAGCAATGAGTGAGTCTTGTACCATTAAAGTCCTTAAAAAATTAACATCTAGCAGTAATTTTTCTACTATTAGCTAAGATTGTAATTTCCTAGCTATTAATAAACAACTGTTTTTCCCACGCAAAAATATGAATTGTAACAAAAATAAAAGTATAAAATATATCAAGTTGCACCTACTTTTATGAGTATCCAAGAAATAGAAGGGTAAAAGTGATTGTTATTTAGTAAATTACATATTTAAAATCTACAATTTGCCATGAAACAAAACATTCTTATAATATTCGGTACCCGGCCGGAAGCAATAAAATTTGCACCGGTTATCAGGGAACTGAAGAAACTAAAACAATATAATACCATAGTGTGCTCAACCGGGCAGCACCGGGAAATGCTTAAACAGGTACTCGACATCTTCAAGTTAAAAGTGGATGTTGATTTAGACTTGATGAAACCTAATCAAGACCTGTCGGATATAACTGCAACTGCCATACTTAAGCTGCGTGAGGTTTTTACAGATCAGAAACCATCGCTGGTATTAGTGCAGGGCGATACAACAACTGCGTTTATTGCTGCGCTTGCCGGTTATTATGCAAAAGTGAAGGTCGGACATGTTGAAGCCGGACTGCGGAGTTACAATATTTACAGCCCGTACCCCGAAGAGGCGAACCGGCGTTTTATTTCAACAGTTTGCAATTTTCATTTTGCGCCGACCCGCGACAGTCAAATGAATTTATTGAGGGAAGGTGTTCCCCAAAAGGATGTTTTTGTTACCGGGAACACCGTTGTAGATGCTCTTGCAACAATTGCTGATGAATTGAAAAAGGCCAAATTAAAAAAGGCACTTGCAGCGGCATTTAGTGCCATGATTGGAAATAGTTTCATTCAAAAAAAATACATTCTTATTACCATGCACCGCAGGGAAAAATTCGGTGAGGAGTTTAGAAAAACTCTTATTGCTTTACGGGATTTAGCGGCAATGCACCCGGAATATAATTTTATTTACCCGGTGCATCTTAATCCAAATGTGCAAGTGCCGGTAAATGAAATACTAAAGGGCATATCAAACTTCCATCTTATTCCTCCCCAAGATTATCTCAGTTTCATTTACTTGATGAGTAATTGTCATTTTATATTAAGTGATTCGGGTGGTGTGCAGGAAGAATGCTTTGTTTTTAGAAAACCAATTATCGTTATGCGGGATGTTACCGAACGAAATGAAGCCATTAAAGCTGGTTACGCATTTCTGGTTGGCAGCAGTCCGGTAAAGATCAAAAAGAAATTCAAGGAAATAAACGGGAATCTTGCAAAAGGGTATAATTATTTCAGGTCACGGAATCCTTTCGGTGATGGAAAAGCTTCTCAGAGAATTGCATCAGTTATTTTAAAAAAGCTATCCTGATTTGCATGATTGAAAAAAGAGACATACTCATTTTTGCTGATGATTGGGGGCGCTACCCTTCAACGATGCAGCACATCGGAAAAATTCTTGCTGAACACAACCGGATACTTTGGGTTGGTTCGCTCGGATTGCGAAAACCAAAGTTCTCGATTGCAGATATTAAAAGAGTGTTTGAAAAGCTTACATACATGTTTTTGCATAATACTGCCGGTGAAATCCAAGAGGTTCCTGTTCTCCTGTTTTCACCATTTGTATTCCCATTTCACGATAGTGTGTTGTTTGGTGCTATCAATAAATTCCTTCTGCGGCGGCAAATAAGCAAAAAAATTTCGGCTCTCGATTTTACAGATACTCTTGTATTTACATCTTCGCCTGTTGTTGCAGCAATAATTGGTTCAATTAGGGAAAGTTCGTCGTATTATTTTTGCCTAGATGACTATAAGCTTTTTAAGGATTCATTTACATCACTGCCAAAGTATGAAGAATTGTTGATGAGAAAAGTGCAAGCAAGCTTTTCAGTGTCTGAAATACTAATGAAAACAAGGGTGCCTGCAAGTGGCAGAACATATTTTCTTCCTCAGGGTGTAAATTTTCAGCATTTTAACAAAGCAGTTGCGCAAAAAGCAACTAACAAGAAACCGGTCTTTGGCTTTTTTGGACTGCTTGCAGAATGGGTTAATGTTGCCTTGATAACCAAAATGGCCGAAGTATATCCGGAATATGAGTTTGTTATAATCGGGAAGGCCGTGGTTGATGTTACAAGTTTTTCGGGTCGAAAGAATATTACGTATCTGGGCGAGATACCCTACGAAAAACTTCCCCAGTATGCTGCAACATTTGATGTTGGCTTGATACCATTTTATCTCAACAATTTAACAATAGCAGTTAACCCCATAAAACTTATTGAGTATTTTGCATTAGGCATACCTGTTGTTTCTATTGCCATGCCCGAAGTGAAAAAGTTCGAGGGGCTTGCATTTTCTGCTGAAGATGAAAAGACTTTTATAGATTTGCTGCCAAAAGCTTTGGCAGAAAACAATCCTCAGAAGAATACAGAACGGGAATCAATTGCGCGCAGCCACTCGTGGAATTCAATTGTCGAAAATATTTCAGCTATTGTCATTGAAAGTGAAAAAAAACAGCAAAGATGAAAAAAAAGATACTTCTGATTACTCAATATTATCCGCCGGAAATGGGTGGAGGTTCACAGCGAAGTGTTGGCTTTGCTGAAGAATTGCATGATGCAGGTCTTGAGGTTGTGGTAATTGCCCCATTCCCAACTTATCTAATGACTGAGGTTAAAACAAAAGTAAAATTGTATGAAAAATCTTCCGAAAATGGTATTACCATTTATCACACTTACGTTTATGCTTCAGATAGGGGGAAATTTCTAAAGAGAATGGCATACTATCTTTCATTTATGCTTTCAGCTTTAATTGTTGCATTGTTTGTTGAAAAGAAATCTGATTTCCATATCACGATATCGCCTCCATTATTTACCGGTATTCCGGGAATACTATTAAAGTGGTTTAAAAAAAGTAAATTTATTTTTGACATTGGCGATCTTTGGCCTGAGTCAGCCATTCAGCTTGGATTTCTTAAAAATCGTACTGCAATAAATATAGCAGAACAACTTGAGCGCTGGATATACCGCAATGCAGATTTTGTGAACGTTGTTACCAGAGGAACCTATGAAAAAGTAAAACTTTTGCATCCTTATATCAAAAAGGTTCTTTACATCCCTAATTTTGTAAGGACTTCACTTATTACGAAAACACCCAAAGACCAAATTTTACTTAAAGAGCTTAATCTTGGCTCCAAGTTTATTTGTGGTTACGCAGGCAACATTGGGGGTGCTCAGGGTCTTAAAATGATGACAGATGCTGCAAAACTGACGCTGCAGAATACCAAAATCTTGTATTTGATCATCGGTGATGGAGTTGAAAAAGAGCTGCTTGAACAAGAAATCGAAAAACATAGTCTTAAAAACGTACTGCTTCTTCCACCGGTATCAAGAGAGAAGATAATCTCATATATTTCATTATTCGACATAATGTTCATTCCCTTAGTTAAAAACAAATTGTTTACAATTACTATCCCTTCAAAATTATACGAAGCAATGGCTGCTGAAATTCCAGTAATCCTTTCTGTTGACGGTGAAGCCCGGAAATTACTTGAAGAAGCAAAGTGCGGTTATTTCTGTGAACCGGAAAACTCTGCAATGCTGGCAAAACTATTAAGTAATTGTATTGCAAACAATGAGAAGCTTTGTGAAATTGGTAGGAACGGGAGAATATCAGCTATCGATAATTTTGATAGGAAAACAAATATTCGAAGGTTTCTCAATCAAATTAATGGTTAATGCTTTAAAAAGTAGTTTTCTATTGAACTCTTATAGATTTAGTATTGTTCTTACAGTATCTATTAATCATTTTTTTTAACTTATTTTTTTAAGAAAGGCTTATTATGTTAACTATTGGCGATAAATTTCCTGATTTTGTGAAAAAAGCGGTAGTCTCTATCGAAAAAGGTAAAGAATTCTCTACCCTCAATTACAGTGATATGAAAAAAGACGGCAAATGGCTGGTGATGTTCTGGTATCCAAAGGATTTTACCTTTGTTTGCCCTACCGAAATTGCTGAATTTGATAAAAATTATTCCGAGTTCCGTGACCGTGATGCTAATCTGATCGGTGCTTCTACCGATTCTGAATTTGTTCATGCCGCCTGGAGAAGAGACCATGAAGATTTAAAAGGCCTCCGCTTCCCGTTACTTGCTGATACATCTAAATCATTGGCAGAAGCGCTTGGCATCCTTGAAAAGGATGAGAAAATCGCTTTCCGTGCAACTTTTATTGCCGATCCGGAAGGCATTATCCGTTTTGTCTCCGTTCACGATTTAAGTGTCGGCCGTAATGTTAAAGAAGTACTCCGTACCCTTGATGCTCTGCAGACCGATGAACTTTGTCCTTGTAACTGGGAAAAAGGGCAGGATACACTGCACGTGTAATCCGTTAGATTTATATCTATTATTTGGTTCGTAGTTGACAGTTTTGCCGGCTACGAGCCTTTTTTTTAAGTAATTTGAAAGCACAAAACAAGATGTCTATGGTTGAAACAAAAGAAGATTTATTACAAGATTTGAAATTAGCAGCTAACAGCAGCTTCCCATCGTTGGAGGCTATGGTACAAGGCGAAACGAAGTATCTTAGGGATGCCAGAATAAACCTGAAAAACGTTCTGCAATCAACGAATTTTACTGTAAAAGAAGCCTATTTGCTGGCATTGAGTATTGCAGTAAACGAAAAAAATGATGTTCTGTCAGCATCGTTTACTGCTTCAGCAAAAGAGAATGGAGCCACTGATGCTGAGATAGCAGAAACACACGCGTGTACTTCGTTGTTAACTGTTAACAACGTGTTCTACCGTTTCAGACATTTCATGAAGAAGGATTCCTATCAAACCATGTCCGCGGGAATTAAAATGAACCTGATGGTTAACCCTGTTCTTGGGAAAGAGTTTTTCGAATTAATGAGCCTTGCTGTCAGTTCAGTTAATGGCTGTGAAGCTTGCGTTGTTTCCCATGAAAGTTCAGTGCTTAAACATGGAGCAAGCGAAGCAAGGGTATTTGATGCTATAAGGCTTGCCGCTGTGGTGCGTGGTATCAGCACATTTATCCATTGATTGAATATACAAAGTGGGCTGTAAAGGCAAGACCTTGTATAGCTGAACTATTAGCCTTCTTTGCGTTCTCTTGAAGTCTTTGGTAACTTCTCAATAATTAGAGGGATCCTAATTCTATTTTCTTTAGTTTAAGTAATGGAGCAATTATGAATCTATTTCGTTCCGCTGGAACTTAAACTCGCTTGTGGATTGTATTACTATATCTATCTCGTCCCGCTGGGACTTAGGAAATAACATATAGCAGTTGCGCTAAAACTATTAGAACTTAAGAACTTTACATTCAGCTAAAATTCAGAGAATTGTAAACATATTTAGACTGTTACTACTCCTAAATCCTGTAGGGATGCGATAGCTATAGCAACAAAACCGCTAGGCCATGTTTAAGTTCCAGCGGAACAGAATAAAAGCTTAGCTTTATATCAACGCATTGATATAGCAACATTAAAAATTAGTTACCCCCATTTATTGAGATGGTTCCGACTTTGCGGTTAAGTGCAGCAAAAACTGATGATCGGACAGAGTAAATAATTTGACATTTGCTGAAGAAAAATCTGTAGCTGCAAGTAAACGCAAAGGCGCCAAGGATCCGCAAAGTTCGCCAGGTGGACGAACCGGGACTGAATTTAATAGTTCAGTACATTAATAATCGGAGGTAAAATCCTATCTTATATATTACAATCCCGGTGATTCGTAATTTTATCGCCTTCCGGGTTAACTCAATAATAGTAATGCAATAATTATGCTGATTCAAGTAGAACAACTTACAAAAGACTACACTTCATACAGCCTTAAAGGCAGACAAGCTTTTAGGGCCTTGGATAATGTAAGTCTTAACATTCAAGCCGGAAGCATATTTGGTCTTTTAGGGCAAAATGGTGCCGGTAAAACAACATTAATAAAATTACTTATGGGCTTAGCCTATAAAAAAAGCGGTAATATCCTTATTTTTGGCAAGGAACCCGATACGGATATCCGAAAACGGATTGGATATTTACCCGAAAATCCATCCTTTCCTGCACATCTGAATGGTGGAGATATTTTACAGCTCTATGGAAAACTTAGCGGCCTTACCGGTTCAGTTCTGGAAAAGAAGATTCAGGATACAACTGCAATGCTTGCAATAAACGATGCATTGAACAAGGTGGTAACCGCGTATTCCAAGGGAATGAAACAACGGCTGGGATTAGCGCAGGCAATGCTGCACGACCCCGAACTGTTAATTTTGGACGAGCCTACCGATGGCGTTGACCCGCTCGGCAGAAAATCCATAAGGGAAGTTCTCACTTTTTTGAAAGAAGCCGGTAAAACAATTTTTATCAATAGCCATATCCTCTCGGAAGTTGAAATGATTAGTGACCGGGTCGCCATTCTTGGCAAGGGAAAACTTTTGCAGGAGGGCAGCGTTGCTGCAATGGTACGGTCTGATATTGAATATTCCATTTTACTAGAGAACTCACTTGAACGTTTGGACGATGCTCTTTCGGCAGAATTTCCGGAGTTGAAGCTGGCTAATCCAATCACTTTAGAGTGCCAAATAAAGGATTCCGGAGAACTTAACCGCCTCCTCAGCCGACTGATCGCCCTGAACTACACGATACTGGAAGTACACAGGAAAAAGGTCAATCTTGAAGATGTTTATGTAAAGCTCATGCAAGAGAGTATAAAATGAATCAAATAGCAATACTGATAAATTACACATTAAAGGAAGCGCTCAAACGGAAAATAGTGTACGCTTATTTAGTTCTCGTTTCGTTAAGCCTCCTGATTATCTATTTTACAACCACATTAACGACGGGCAATAGTCAGAACGGTGTCGCGGAAATAAGCCTACATGGTACCTCCATGCAGGCATTTGCAACAATGCTTACTGCAAAGGTTGTTGCAGGTTTTGGTGGATTTTTCTCGCTAATGGTTTTCTTTTCAACACTCACGGTATTTCCATTGCTCTTTAATAAAGGCGAGGCGGAGCTTTTTTTGACAAGACCGTTGAGCAGAACTTCGTTTATTCTTGGCCGCTTTATGGGTGGTGTTATTTTGGGTATGTTAACTGCATTGGTATTTTCGGTAGGAGTCTTTACCATTGTCGGCGTGCGGTTCTCGATATGGGATGCAAGTATATTCATGTTTCCTGTTTACGCGACTGTTGGTATGTGCGCGATTTTTGCAGGAGCGGGAGTTATTTCGATGTTAACAAATAGCCCGGTTGCAGGATTGATTCTTTCCTATAGCATGTTCCTTTTACCCCCTGCAAAGGAAATGTTGTCGGTTTTCCCAGCCGTGAAACCATTTGCCCAAGCCGTTGCCGCACTTGTGCCAAATACCGGATTATTCTTTAGCGGGTTCCCAGCAGATGCCATTAGGGGTGTTTATGACTCTTCGATGCAACAGTTACTTATTGCAGGTCTTTTTATAATTATCAATATTGCAGTTACAATTTTAATATTTGAGAAAAAAGATATATAAACCTGATTTCCGGTTCCGTTAATTTATATGGAGTATCAGTCAGGAGTACCGGTTTTTTAACGGTAAAAATAGATGAAAGAGTAAAAATATAAGTTTAAAGCCCGATAGACTGAGAATTTCAACCTATATTGGTTCAATAATTGGATTTCAGGCAATAGGGCATGTTTTTGAATTTTAAGAAGTAAATAGAATTGGTATGGAACAATTTTTGCAGTAAATTGACAAACAATTAATCTTTCTAAGGATTTGTAATGCAAGAAGACCTCAATTTTGAAGAACTGTTAAAACGTTCAAAACTTAATAATGATTCTGATGCAATTAATAAAGTAGCAATTATCGGGGCTGGAATAATGGGACAGGGTATCGCTCAAACTCTCTCAGGCTCCGGAATCGAGGTACTGTTAGTTGAAAAGGATGAACAATCGCTTGAAGCGGCAAAACGATAGACCGTGAAATTAAACGGTGGGCAATGACCTCATCGGAAAAAAAGGCCATTCTCAGCCGGATTATCTGGACATCTAATATCGAAGATGTGGCTGAATGTGACATTATTATTGAAGCAGTTGATGAAAATTTCGAATTAAAAACATCAATTTTTAAGAAGATTGATGCAATTGCCAAACCGGAAACAATTTTCGTATCCAATACCTCAACACTTTCCCTTACCAAAATTGCCGAAGCAACAAAACGGCAAGACCGGGTTATTGGTATGCACTTCCTCAATCCGGTGCCAAAAATTCCCGTAGTTGAAGTAATTAAAGGACTTGAGACCTCGAACGATACCGTGCAGGCAATCAAAAAATTTGTGCAGCTTATTGGCAAAACCGCGGTTGAAGTGTACGAGTACCCCGGTTATGTAACCACCCGTGCGATAGTTCCACTGCTTAATGAAGCGATGTATATTCTCTTGGAAGAAATTGCAACTGCCAAAGATATTGATACCGCTATGCGTCTTGGATATAACTTTCAGTATGGACCGCTTGAAATGGCTGATATGATGGGCCTTGATGAAGTACTCGCGTGGATGGACACACTCTGGAAAACACTGGGTGAACCCCGCTACCGTGCATGCCCGATTTTGCGGAAGTTAGTCCGTGAAAAGAAACTTGGCCGTAAAACCGGAGAAGGTTTTTACAAGTATGATGTAAATGGTAAAATTATCTGATTAAGAAATAGCGTTCCCCGTATTAACAGGGAACAAAATAACTGAATTGAAAAGAAAGTAATTATGAAAGTATTAGTTTTAAATTGCGGCAGCTCATCAATAAAATACCAGTTTTTTGATACCGTGCAAAAAATCGCACTCGCTAAAGGTATAGTAGAACGCATTGGTATGAGTGGAGCGGTTTTGAATCATTCCCGTTATGACGGTGACTCGGTTAGTATTGTTGGTGAAATACTTGACCACACCGTGGCCATCGAATATGTATTGGCAGTAATGCTCAGCAAAAACCACGGCGTGATAGAAGATAAAGAGGATATTGATGCTGTAGGCCACCGTGTCGTTCATGGTGGAGAAGCATTCACCGGTTCGGTATTAATGACTCCTGAAGTTTTAAAAGTTTTACAGGATAACGTTGAGCTTGCACCGCTGCACAACCCGCCGAATATTAAAGGTATTCAGGCTGTTACCAGAGTTTTAAGTGATACGCCTCAGGTTGGTGTTTTTGATACCGCGTTCCACTCGCACATGGAGCCACATGCATTTTTGTACGGTATCCCGTACGAGTTATATAAGCGGTATAAAATCCGCCGTTACGGTTTTCATGGTACCTCGCACCGATTTGTATCACAGATTGCTGCTGACCAGATGGGCAGACCCCTTAACGAACTTAAAATTGTAACAGCGCATCTCGGCAATGGCTGCAGCATGGCTGCTGTTAATAAAGGTATCTCGGTTGATACTTCAATGGGGTTTACACCTCTTGAAGGATTGCTGATGGGTACCCGTTCCGGTGATATTGATACTTCAATTATCCTTTATATCATGGGTAAAGAAGGGCTGTCACTTTCGGAAGCAAATACTTTGTTAAATAAACATTCAGGCCTTACCGGCATTAGCGGCACCAGCAGCGATATGCGTGAAGTGATTGATGCAATGAAAGAAGGCAACAAGCGCTCCAAGTATGCTTTTGATATTTTTAACTACCGGATAAAAAAATACGTTGGTGCGTACGCGGCCGCAATGGGTGGCATTGACGCACTGGTCTTTACCGGTGGTATAGGTGAAAACTCAGTGGATGTCCGCACCGCCGTGTGCGATGGCCTTGAATTTTTAGGGCTTGAAATAGATACTGAGAAAAACGAAAGAAAAGAAATTGATTTAAGCAAAGAAGGCTCACGGGCTAAGGTACTGCGCATCCCTACAAACGAGGAACTGGTAATAGCTTTAGATACTGCTGAAATTGTTGGCGAAAAATAATTCCTTGAAAAAGAATTTATAAAAAAAGCGGCTGTGTTGTTACAATGCAGCCGCTTTTTTGTTTTCTTTTTTTTCTGAACTTTAATTTTTTGATTTGCCTATGCGGTCAAAATCGCGCTTGTCAAAGTACAAGAACGTGTAAAAAGTTGAATTGTTCTCAGTATCGTTAAATACACTTACACTTACCACGTATTTGTCCGAAGCATAATCAGTTACAATCATGTTGTCACCAGTGCGCGCGCCAAGTTTCTTCAGGCTGAGCTTTTTTATTCTGTTGATAAATGTATCATACGTTTTCCGGTTCTGGAAAATGTAAGCTACCCTTGAGTACTTCCCCGGTGAATAGTAATACTTGAAAAATGAAATTTCATTCGAGGTATCGGTAGCCGTGTTAAACCATGTAATATCACCGTAACTCGCGGCATCAGGCTGCGTTGTCTTATGCAGGTTCCAACCCTTAGTAATAAGCAGGTTATTAACGTCATCAACATCGTTCATTTGCATCTTCTGCAAATCATCAAATTGCAGAAGCTGGCCGTAAACACATACAGCGAATAGAAATGTTAATATAAATGCCTTTGTCATGGTTTTTGTAATCTTGACAATTAAAAAAAACTTTCCAAAAATCTAAACCGAAGCCAGAATATCTTCAAAATGCGTGCAGAAGATGTCTATATCCTGTTTTTCTGTAATTAATGGCGGTAATATACGGATAACCGTATCGTTCGTGCAATTAGAAAGAATTTTTCTTTCGAACAATTGCTCAACTACACCCGAACCGTTAAAGGTTAGTTCAACACCAAGCATGAAACCTTTGCCGCGTACGCTTTTAATTTTTTCGGGATAATTTGCCTTCATCTGCAACAGAACTTCTTTGAAATAGGTGCCTAACTGCCTTACCTGTTCCATCAGGCCATTTTCAAATACCTCTTCCAAAACAACAAGCCCCGCTGCACAGGAAACGGGATTACCGCCAAACGTGGTGCCGTGTTTACCAAGGGTAAATACATTTTCCAGGCTGTTGGGGACAAGCAAAGCGCCAAGCGGCAGGCCGCCGCCTATTGCTTTGGCAGCAACTATTGCATCAGGATTAAAACTGTAGTAGTTATGCGAGAAGGGCAAACCGGTTCTTCCTATACCGCACTGAATACAATCGGAGATGATGAGAAATCCGTACTTTTCACGCAACTCTGTCATGGTGTTTACAAAATCAGTGCTAACTTCATTGATGCCGCCCTCACCTTGCAGGAATTCAAGAATGATGGCACCGGTATTGCCGTTCACCTTGGTGAGTAAGTCGTCAACATTGTTAAACTCGATGGCTCCGGTATTTGGGAGCAAAGGCTCAAAGCCCTTTTGATACTTTGCCCGCTGTGTAAGGGACAGCGCACCGTATGTTCTGCCATGAAAATCGTTGGTAAGCGAGTAAATCATTGCATCCGGACCCTTCAGCAGACGTACCATTTTAATAGCCGATTCAACTGCTTCGGTACCGCTGTTGGTTAAAAATGCCTTACCCATACCCGCGTAATGCAGTAACTTTTCCGTGAAATCGAGTTGTACATTGGTAACATAATTATTGGAAAGATGGGCAAAAAGGCCGATCTGTTTGGTTACTGCCTCAACAATGCGCGGGTGCGCGTATCCTAAAGCGTTAACGGCGAGCCCGGAAAAAAAGTCCATGTACTTGCTGCCTGTTGTATCATAGAGATATATACCATCACCCTTGCTGATTTGTAAAGGGATGCGTTTATACGTGTGTAAAAAAGCGTTTTTTTCGCGTTCAAAAAGGTTCATATTGGATTCCGAATTATCTGAACTATAAAATACGTTTTTTTAGCATTTCCAAAACGGATTTAGCTCGAAATTTGAGAAATCCTTTAATCAAATCGCTGCCTATATAGATAGACATTGTGACGTTAAGAATGAAGTAGTTGGCAGTTGGAGACTTTTTTATTAGGCAGATTTTCTGCCCTCATTAGTTATACAATATTGAAACAGCCGAGTACACGAGCAGCAGCGCCATTACAGCATTAAAAACAATGTAAAATTGACGGTTTTCGAAGTATTTTGCAAGTGTTGAACCGATGAGAACCCAAGTGGATATACATCCAAAGGTAACAAAGGTTAAAAACACTGCGGAGAGGATTATTGCACCGGGAGAAACGGAAATTAATCCCGCGAAAGATGAAAAAATGGTTATGCTGTAAAGTATGGCTTTTATATTGACTAATTGCAGAATCATACCCGAAAAGAAAGAATAACTGTATGCCGGACCGCCCTGTTTCTTAGATTTACCGGGAAGGAATGGCATTACTGCCAGCCACAGCATATACACGATGCCAATCCACTTGAGGACAGGGGAGAAGCTTTCATACATGCCGGTTATAAAACCGGTCAACAGTCCCGCGACTGCAAGCAGAATGAAAAACCCGGCAACAATGCCATACAAGTAGGGGAGAGTTTTTCTATATCCCAATTGCATTCCAGCCGAGGCAGAGCTTACGTTGTTCGGTCCGGGAGTAATAGACGTGACTATAGCGTAAGTGATAAAAGGGATGATCAATTCTGATTGGACGTGCATAACTTTATAAGTTTAATAATACCCATAACAATGAGTTTATTTGAAAAACGGAAATATCATGGGTGTGCTTTTCTGGTATTCCATATATGCAGTACCAAATTTCTTAACAAGTTTTTCTTCTTCATACACTGCACCGATATAGAAATATGCGGTTATGCAGAGTAATTGAATAAAATAGTCAAGGAACATAAACGGGCGTGTGGCAAGAAAAACGATGCTGCCAAAATACAGGGGGTGCCTGCTTATCCTGTATGGTCCGGTAGTTTGGAGAAGAGATTCTTCGTCCAGCGTTTCAACCTGATACTGCTTGTTCTTATGCCGGATAATTTGACTAATACCAAGAAATTCTTTGCCGTCAAAATATCTTAACGTGTAAAGCAGGAAAACAAGCGAGCAGATTTGTACACCATACATAGCAAGGTCAAATGGCGGCTGCAGATCGTAGAGCTTTATATCGATAGCAGGGGCAAGCTCATAGATGAGATAGAAATGCAACAATGAAAATGCATTATATAATAACCGGTAATACGGCATTATTGCCGGATACCTGAGCGCAGTTTTTTCTTTAAATTTGAATCCGGCAAGAATTGTATGCACTAACCCGAACGAAGCATATAGCAACAAAATTGCCGCTATTTTTAGTACTATCAAATTGCTTTTCTGAGGCGCGCTACCGGCACTCTCATGGCTTCACGGTATTTTGCAACAGTCCTGCGGGCAATGTGTATGCCCTGCTTGTTCAGCACGCTTGCAATTTTATCATCACTTAATGGTGAACGTTTGCTTTCACCTTCTATCATCTCTTTAATCATTTCCTTAATCTGTTTGTTGGCAATTTCCTCACCGGAATCGGTCGCCAAACCCTCGGAAAAGAAATACTTTAACTCATGGATGCCCTGCGGGCTTTGCACGAATTTTCCACTGACAACACGGCTGATAGTCGAGATGTCCATCATAATTTCATCGGCGATATCCTTGTAAATCATGGGTTTCAGGTGGCGCGGGCCGTTATCAAAAAAGGGCCACTGCCGTTCGAGAATGCTGCGCATTACTTTCAGCATGGTGTTCCGGCGCTGCTCGATACAGGCAATAAACCACTTGGCTGACTCAAATTTTTCCTTTAGGAATAAATGAGTGTCTTTTTGGCCGGTTGATAATTTCTTTTTGCCTTTGTTTTTTTGCAGCAGTTCAAGATAGGTACGGTTAACGGTAATCGTGGGAAGGCTTCTGTCGTTAAGGGTAATATGGAAATCAGCGCCGTCTTTTTCGATGACAAAATCAGGGGTAATTTGATTCATTTCCTGATAGTCAAGGTCGCCGTCACCCGGTTTGGGATTAAGATGCTTTATCAAATCCAGAACTGAGCGCAATGTTTCCTCACGGAGCTGCATTTTTTGCATAAGCAGGTCATACCGTTTATGCGAAAAATCCTCGAAATGATCGGTTAACATCTTTTCTGCCAAGAATGAATAATACGGGTCGAAAGAGAGGTGCTGTATCTGCGTGATAAGGCATTCCTGCAAAGTCCGGGCTGCAATGCCTACGGGATCAAAAGTTTGTATTTTTTTTACAAGCCATTCAGCCTTGGCCGGGTCAACTTTAATGTGATGAAGCAGTTCAAGTTCATCAATCAAATTTTTAACATCCTGCTTCAGGTAACCGTCATCATCAAGATTGCCGATAATTTCTTCACCAAGAATCATCAGCGGTTCCTCGATATCGAGTACATACAGTTGGTTAAGGAGATGCTCACTTAAGCTTTCTTTTGAAGGGGTAAACGGCTGTAACTTTTCATCTTCGGTCTGCTGCTGTTTGTAGATAGCCGGATCATCGTAATAGTCTTCGGCGTTCAGGTAGTCTTCGACAGTAAATTCATTATCGGTATCGACAGTTGCTTCCCCGTCTTCAGAATCATCATCACCGCCAACTACTTCGTCCGGCTGGCTTGAATCTTCCTCTTCACGTAATTCCATTTCCCCTTCTAAAAAGGGATTTAGCTCTAACTCGGTTTTAATGCGTTGTTCAAGACCCAGTGTATTAAGCTGCAACAGTTTTTGATATTGTATCTGCTGCGGTGAAAGCTTTTGCTCTAATTTTTGTTGTTGACGTAACGATAACATATTTAACCTAAAACTAACTATTAACCTTTAATATTTAATTATTCATTTGCCTTTTTTTCAAGCTCATTGTACCATTTTTCGCCATAATTCCTTACGAGTGAATCTTTACAGAACTCGGCAATGGTTACGTTTTCTTTTATGCCATTTTCCAGCGCGGGCTGGCAATCTTTAAACCGTTCATACCGGAGGATATCGCCGCCAAAATCCGAGATACGGATAGGAAACAGGTGGCACGAGACCGGTTTACGGAAGCTGACTTTCCCGTCGAAAAAGGCTTTTTCAATGGCACACCGCGCTATTTTAAATTCGTCATAAAAAACAAATAAACATGCACGCTCGTTAAGGCTGCGTGTTAAATATTCATTATCTTTCACCTCGAAAAAGCCGTTTTGCTCTATGGCTTTCCGGTGTTCCTCGGGTAGATATGGCAAAACTTCCGGCAGTGCCTCCTGCATCAAGGGTATTTCTTCCTTGCGCAGGGGTGCTCCGTACTCGCTTTCTAATGTGCAACAAGCGCCTTTGCAGCGGTTCAAGTCGCACGCGAATTTTATATCGGTTAGTTCCCGGTTAACCAGGATACCTTTTACTGTATGAAATTGTTTGTTCACAATGCTATATTTTTTGTTCTTAAGATAAGAAAATAACAATACCTTTAAAAAGAAAAGATGATATGATTGAATTACCACCGAGTTATTGCTCATTTGTATTACAGAACCCTAAACCGGAAAATGAATTGCACCGTATCTACCATGATACGCAATACGGCTACCCGTTAGCCACGGATAACGAGTTGTTCGGCAGATTAATCCTTGAGATTTTTCAAGCCGGATTGAACTGGGGACTAATTCTGAAAAAACAAAAGAATTTTGAAAATGCCTTTCAAGGTTATGATATTAATAAAGTAGCTGCATTTAATCAGGCAGATTTTGATAAGCTCATGCAGGATACAGGTATCGTGCGGAACAGGTTAAAAATTAACGCGGCGATTAACAATGCGCAAGTAATTCTCGGGTTGCAGCATACACACGGCAGTTTCAAGAACTGGCTTGACACCCTTGATGCCCGGTCACTACCGGAGTACACGAAGATTTTCAAGAAAACCTTCCGGTTTACCGGTGGTGAGATTGTTAACGAATTTCTTATGAGTACCGGATATCTGAAAGGCGCACATGTTGAGGGCTGTCCGGTTTATAAGAAGGTGCTTAAGAAACAACCTCTTTGGCACAAACATCAATAAGGCAAATCTTTTTCTATTTCAACAGGATGAGTTTTTTGCTCATCCTGAAACTGCTGCTTTCGATCCGGTACACATAGACACCGCTGGGCAGACCGCTCATATCGCAAACTATTTCGTGTT
This sequence comes from Ignavibacteriales bacterium, assembly GCA_016182615.1. Taxonomy (GTDB): domain Bacteria; phylum Bacteroidota; class Ignavibacteria; order Ignavibacteriales; family Ignavibacteriaceae; genus JACPGF01. The sequence continues at coordinate 5,022 of JACPGF010000189.1, read as the reverse complement.
TACCGGCATTACTAAAGCCATCGGCTAAAACCTTTACCTCTTTGCCCAAAGCATTAAACACGCTCAGGTGTATATTTACTGCCACAGGTAAATTGTAACGGATAACCGTGGAAGGGTTAAACGGGTTGGGAAAGTTTTGTTCAAGAGCAAATGTTCCAGGGATGTTTGTTGGAGACCCGTTTTGAACTGAAACAATCTGCGCCTTAAACCGCGAGGCAGCATCTTTAAGGGTAAGATACTTTACTTTACCTGAATACTCCTTGTTAACTGAATCCAGCAATTCGCCAATCCACCGGACAACTACCCCATTCTCATATCCTTGCCGGATAAACGGGTCATGCAATAGCAGGCAAAAGTAACCATCGTTTTCTTTAGCAGCGCGGATATCAGCAAGTGCGGATTTTAGTTTACCCTGATAACTTGTGTTTGTCAACTGCCACGTGTATTCTTGATGCTGCATCAGGTTAAAGAGATTTTTATAGATAAATCCCTTTCTGGGGCCTGTTGTTGATATAAATTCAAAACCTTTATTAAGCAGAACCTGCCAGGTTGTAGAATCGTTGTGATGCCCCGGAGGAACAAATGAAGTGGGGTGGATATTAACTGAATCAATAAGCAGTTTTAGTGAACTATCAATTTTTAATGATTGCTGGGTGTAGGTGAAATGCAGGTTATTAGTCGCACAAAACATCTCATGCCCTGAATTGCCGCAGTTATTACAAATATGATTGTAACCGTGCATCGTGGTTTCATGCCCTAGTAGAATTGATTGTTTCAAGTCTTTCAGTAACTGGCCGTTGCTGTTCTGAGGCTCGATAAGTCTATGAGGGATGACTGCCCAGGTTATTTTACCGCCGCGTTGCTCTACTGCCGATTGAAAATAGTTAATTGTTGTTGGAACGTATGAAGTGTTTCGTGACTGGATATCATCCACCCTGATAACAAAAACAAGTGAATCCTGAGGGTAAGTAACTGCAGTTAGCAGGAGTGAGAGTAAAATTTTATAAAACATGGGAATCTTTTATTTGAATACCAGCAAAATAAAGCTTTTGCATGAACTAATACTAAACTAAACTCCGGAGAATACCGGTGAGTGAGAAATATTCAACCGAATAAAAACAGGTTTCCCGAAGGAGGCTGACTATTTGCTTTTCAGTTTCAAAACAACTTGTTTAGTGCTTCGCTCGGCAACAAAGTTTTGTACATGGCTGGACGTTTTAAACAAGTTGATAACCTGTGGAGGTTCGCTGCTTTCCGGCTCCTTTTGTTCTTGCTCCTGATTACGCTTTACTTTGGTAAGAAAATCGCTAAAGGTTGGTTTTGCCTTGGAAACTGTTTGCCGGACTGATTCAACAGAAGGCGGCGACACTCTTCGTGTTGGAACCGGAGCCTGGGTTGGAGCGGGCTGAGGCTTTTGTTGTGCAAGCGGTTCTTGTGGCTGCTGCGCTGAATTGATAACTTCAAAATGCTTTTTATTGTCAGCTGGTTTTGGCGGATGTGCAGGGGTTTCGAGTGTCATCCGTTTTCGTAATTTCTGGGTCATCTCTTCCGCGAGTGTCTCGCCGGTCTGCGTATGTGTTGCTTTTAGTTTGCGAATTGTCGATAGATTGGTTGCAGGATCTTCTTCAATCATTTCGGTTTTTAATTCATCAGCAGTCATGGCAACAAAACGGCGTTGCGGGATTTGCCGTTCCGGCTGCTTTGGCAGGTTAACATCTTCCTCATCAAAATGTACTTCATCAAAAACAAAAATCAGTTCCGCAAACACCCGGTCGTTCTGATGCTTTACTTCAGCAGCTTCCAGATCAAAGCTGTACGTCTCATGATATTGCTGTTCGCCAAAACTCCGCATCATCGAGATGAGACCAATTTGTTGGATTCTGAACCTGAGATTGGGATAATATTCAAGTTCGCTATATTCTTCCAATTCTTTAATGGCAAAAACCGGGTCGAAATACAGCACTTCACGTTGTCCATCAATTTGCATGGGGAACCCGTACTTAAGATAATTAATATCCATGCTTGGAAGGTTAGTAAGGAGCCGGTACAGAATTAGGTTTTTTGGCCTTCCATCGGTAATATAGCGGCAGACATCGTTATAATGGATGGATTTTGGATATTTAACTTTTGCATCTTTGTTTAAAAGTTTAAAATTAGCCGTAAGACTGAACATGTTCAGTGAATAGATAAAAATATCGTTCTTCTTTACGTCTAATGTTTCTAAAACCATGTGCTAAAGTAATCTAAAAATTGGTGCTGAATCTGAAATAAAATACCCTTATAAAGGGTATATGTAAAATACCGTAACTATTTGTGAGCGATGCTCACATAGAAACATAACAAAAAAACAGAAGATTTCATAGTTACCGTACATAAAAAACAAAAAAGGGTGCTTACTATTAATTACCGGGAAACCTTAACTAATTTTTAATTAAATCGATAATCTATGAAGTGGTAAGCGATGTTTTTGAATCGAATTAAGGAGTTTTTTGCTTAACTACCAAGCATAATGAAAATCGATTCATTAATTGATCTCCGACTCTGAAAAATCTGGTTTACTGATGTTTATGTTGTAAGATACATCATTTGCCATGTGGCTGGGTTATATTACTTTGTTAATAATTTTGCTAATAATGATTGCTTGCTGAATAACAAGTTTACAAATTCGGTGTAAAAGCCAAGTAATTTTAAGTTGAGAATTGAGTTTATAATATTTTGAAAAATGAGTAGAACAAGCCGATTATACGTAATTGTTATCTGTAGCATTGTGTTTTTCCTTTTTACCGGATGGATAGTAAACACGTACATTATTAATCCCACATTCCGGAGTCTTGAGGAAAAACAGGCAGCCGAACAGGCAAGCAGAGCTATGGCCAGCATTAAGCAGGATGCAGGACAAGTTTCCGCATTACTAAGTGATTGGTCAACTTGGGATGCCTCATATCAGTTTGCAAAAGATAGGAATGCCCTGTTTATAGATGAAAATTTGCGGGATTGGCATTCGATAGAAAAAGACATGCACATAAATCTGATATATATTTACAATCGAACAGGGAAGAAAATTTATGGGAGGACATATTACGGGAAAAAAGACCTTTCGTATGAGTTACCCGATTTTGCAAATGATTCTATTCTGACATCTGATTTTATTCAAGGAGTGAAACTACATGGGGGTAGAAGAACCGGTATCCTGGCAACGAATAACGGGTTGATGATATTGGTTGCAAGGCCAATATTGAAAACTGACGGACAGGGGCCTTCGAGCGGTGTTATGATATTCGGGAGGTTTTTTGATGAAGCCAGGATTGATCAAATCAGTGAAGAAATGAATATTAATTTTTCAGTACTATTGATACAGAAGAGCCAATTAAAGGGCAGTGAACGAACCGTTAAAAATTCGTTAACCCCCGGACTGAAAAAAATAGTTTATTTGAATGACAAAGAGCTGATGCTTTATGAACTGCTTATTGATGTATATGGAAACCAAATTGGATTGCTTAGGACACATGTAACAACAGACCTGATTTCGATGGCTCAACAGGTGTCGGTGAAAATTGTTGTTGTGATGGGGATTTTCATGTTTGCTTTAATTCTGATTGTTTTATACAGCGTAAAAATGAAAGAGGGAATAAGAACGGACAAGCGACGGCCGGTAAATGTGGGAGTGATAATTGTGATTGGTACAGGGTTAATAGTTACTATCGCGCTTAGCGGTCTTTTGTATGAAAAAAAACAGAGAGAGAAACAGGGCAGCTTTCGGAAACTTGCTCAAACCCAAATTGCCGCGGTGAAAAATAAGCTTACTGACGATTTGCGGGAATTATGGGAAATAAAAAGGTTTTTTGATGTAAGTGAAAACGTTACAAGAGAAGAGTTCAAAAGATTTGTTCTGCCGTATATGCAAAATGAAAATTTTCAAGCTATTGAATGGATACCTGAAGTTCATGGTGAAGAACGAAATATTTATGAGTCAGCCGCGAAAAAAGATGGGTTTGTCAATTTCACTTTTACTGAACTCGGTGAAAATAAGCAATTAGTGAGATCGGTGGAACGTCCAATTTATTATCCGGTATTTTATGTTGAACCTGTCCAAAACAACTTGAGTGCCGTCGGGTATGCCCCTGTACATCTGCCAATGAGGGATGAAGCTATACAACGTGCGGATTCGACTGGTGATGCCTCAATTACTGGTCCGTTCAGGTTAGTTCAGGAAACGGGAAACCAAAAGGGGCTCATGGTATTTCTACCGGTAAAAAAGAGTAACCTTGTCGTCTCTGGGAACGAGAAAGTTGACTGCCGAAAGAGTTTTATTGCCTGTGTTTACCGGGTGGATGACATGTTAAAAAGTACCCGGATGACGAGCGTTTCTGAAAATCTTTTCATCGAGTTGAAAGATATATCTTACCGACACCATGAAGTCTTGAATCAGGGGAAACCGATTCAACTTGACGACAGTGATTATGTTCAGCATGTAGAATTTGGTTTCGCCGGTAGAAATTATAAAATTAGTATTGCTGCCAATAGCATGTTTTTTGATGCGCACAATGACTATGAATATGTCTTTGTATTGCTTGGCGGCTTTCTCGTTACTATGTTTGTTTCATTATATTTTAATGAGATACTCACTCAAAAGGAAAGGGCGGAGTTTTTAGTAGATAGCCGGACAAAAGACTTACAGGAGAGTGAGGAGCGGTATCAAACGTTTATTACGCAAAGTACGGAAGGAATATGCAGGATAGAAATGAACTTGGCGATTCCTCTTACAGATATTTCCGATACTGCAACCGGAGATTTATTAGGATTAGGATATTATGCCGAGTGTAACGATGTGTATGCCGCCCAAATGGGTTATGATAATACATCTGAACTGGTTGGTAAAAAAGCAAATGAAATATTGCCGTTCTTCGGGGAAACATTTGGCTTGCTCTATGGCGATTTTTTCCGGAACGGGTTCCGGTTAATAGATTCAGAAATACAAGTTGTTAATGCCAAGGGAGAAACCAAGGTCTTTACCGAGAATAT
>JACPGF010000192.1 GCA_016182615.1 Ignavibacteriales bacterium | reverse complement strand
GGTTTTACTTGCTCCTTCAACTAATGCGCGAACCTCCTCGCGTTCGATCGTATCGACGATACCCTGCATTTCGGTGTTAAGCTTCATACCCTTTTTAAAAACCGAAACAAGCTCTTCGTGATACGATTGATACTTCTCGGCAATCTTCTGAGCTTTTGCCTCGGTTAGTTTTCCCTCTGCTATGTATTGCGCGAAGAGATGCAAGGGGACAGGTTTTTTATTAAGTATCGGGACGATTTGGGGTTTTATCGTTTCGCCATCCTGTACTTCAGCCAACGAAAAACCGTCTTTTTCGAGTTTTTTCTCGAAAATGGTTATCATTCTCCGTTCCTGCTCCTTGTATTTTTCATAGACGGACTTCCGCTTGCTGAGGTATCCATCGCTTTCCAAAAGCAGCGGGATGCGCTCCTTCAGGTAGGTTATAAAACCACTCATGTCCTTTTTAAACTCTTTGGCGGTGCCGGAAGGGAAAACAAGAAGAATCGGGCGGTCGGGGTCATCAAAATTATTCACATACGCGTAGTCGAATAATTTCGGGCAAACCTCGCTGAAAGATTGAATCATTTTTTGGACGGTTGTCGCTTTACCAGTACCTGAAAGGCCTGCTATATAGATATTGTAGCCCGGGGCTTTTATGCCGATACCCGTTTTTATGGCCTCAAGGGCACGTTCCTGCCCGATGATCTCATAACTTGGAGAAAGCGTCTTGGTATCTTCAAAATCGAATATAGAAGGATTGCATTGCCAACGAACATCGTCAGCGGTAAGTTCCTTCGGTTGTGGAGCCAATTTTAGTTGCATGCATGCCCCGCTGTTGTGTTACGAAAAAAAGTGGTACATCTTGGGGGACTCGAACCCCCGACCAATAGATTAAGAGTCTACTGCTCTACCAACTGAGCTAAAGATGCACAGCAAAAATACAGAAAATGAGGAACCTGACAAGCGGTTGACCAAAACTTTATGAAAAAAAATATCCGGATATTGAATTATTTCCGCATTTTTATAGTTTAAATATTTTAGACTTACACGATTTGGCCAATGACTATTTACGATGAATTGTTATCCTTGCTGATACAGCACGATAACTATATAATAACAACGCATGTTAACCCGGATGCCGATGCTATCGGCTCGGTGCTTGTCATGCACAGAATACTGAAACATATAGAAAAAAAATCCCGGATAATTAACTATAGCGCCACCCCACATTATCTGGAATTTCTGGATACCGGCAACGAAATAGAAAAGTACAGAGCGGCAATCCATGATGAGGCTATAATTAACGCGGGTGCCATTATCACCCTTGATTTTAACAGGCCTGGCCGGTTAAGCAAAATGTCGGCTGCTTTCGATAAATCAACCGCTGTTAAAATTTGTATCGACCACCATCAGGATCCATCCGACGTTTACAATTACGTGTTTGATGATACCGGTTGGTGCGCCACCGGGCATTTTTTGTTTAATTTTATCAAACAGACACGAGTTGTTCCATTAGAATACCAGTATGCCGAGCCGCTCTACGCAGCCATAATGACTGACACCGGCTCATTCCGCTTTGAGAGGGTGACACCGGAAATACACCGGATTGCAGCCGAACTGCTTGAAGCGGGCGTTGTGCCAAACTATGTGCATGGTAAAATCTATGATCAGAACTCGATTGGCAAACTGCATCTTTTGGGCCAGGCAATGGAAACCATGCAGCTGCTCGGTGAAAATGACGGCTTGGGGGTTATCGTTATAAGGCAAAATCAGTTTATCGAAAGCGGGACAAAAGAAGACGATACCGAGGGTTTTATCAACATGATGATGAGTATATCAAGTGTTAAAATCGGGATGAAATTTTTGGAATTAAAAGAAGGCTTTAAAGTCAGCCTGCGCAGCAAGGGCAGCATACCGGTTCACTTATTGGCGGGGATGTATGGCGGCGGCGGCCATCGTAACGCATCGGGCATACGAGTGGCAAATAATACTCTGGATGAGAAATATGATGAAATGATACAGACGGCCTTAACATTTTTAAAGGAGCATGAAAATGAATCAGAAATTTAATATACAATTGGAAGTAATAGCAGGACAAATTGCCCCGGAACTTGCGGGTAAGATATTATGTGTTTTTCCGTTAGGTGAAAAAGCAGATACCGAAATAAAACGGTTAGCGGCTTTGGCTGGGAGCGAACCCGGTGCATCAGTACTTGCTTCATTGCAGAAAGAAGCATCTTCGATTACCATCACGCAGCAGCAGGAGCCGCTCAGGCTTGTAAACTGGCACTCGGTGGATACGAGTAAAAAATTTACCCCGGCTTTTTTCAGGAATTTTTTGGCAGGGCATGTAAAAAACTTCAACACGAAGTTTGTTGACAGCTTGTTTGTTATTGTTCCTGATTTTCTATTGTACGAATCACTGTTTGTTTCAAAGGAATACTTTTACCAGACTTTTGTTGAAGGTGTATTGTATGGCAACTACACGTATAATGCTTATAAATCGGATAATGAAGAAGTTAAAACCCTGCATGTAACATTTGTAACAGAAGACACCGCTGCATTTGAAATGGTTATGGCGGCATCAGAAAAAATAATGGAAGGTGTTAAACTGACCCGCGACCTGCAAAATGAACCCGCTGCCGATTTGTATCCCGAAACTTTTGCCGCTAAAATTACCGAAGCATTTGAAGGTCTGCCGGTTACGGTTGAAGTTTTAGACGAGGCAGCAATACTCGAGCGTAAAATGGGCGGTTTACACGGAGTGGGAAAGGGCAGCGCCCGGCCACCGCGGTTCGTGGTAGTACGGTATCAGCCGGAAGGCGCCGTAAAGCACATCGCACTGGTTGGTAAGGGTGTAACATTCGATACGGGGCGGCTAAACTCGGGCTGCCCGTGCAGATTACCGGAATAATGCCGCTGGCTGAGAATATGCCCTCGAGTAAAGCCATGCGGCCGGGAGATATTTTAACAACATCTTCGGGTAAGACCATCGAAGTTGATAACACTGACGCGGAAGGAAGATTGATACTTGCCGATGCTCTGCACTATGCAAAAGAGCTTGCCCCTGATACCATTTTGGATTTTGCGACACTCACCGGTGCCTGCGTTGTTGCACTTGGCGAGTTCGTGGCAGGGCTGTTCACCGCCGACGATGCTTTGGCAAATGAGTTGTTTACTACAGGAATGGAAACCGACGAACGTGTGTGGCGCATGCCCATGTGGGATGAATACAATCAGCTTATTAAAAGTGACGTTGCGGATGTAAAAAACATTGGTGGCCGCTGGGGCGGGGCAATAACCGCCGCGAAATTTTTAGAGCATTGGGCAGGGAAGGACATCCCCTGGGCACATATTGATATAGCCGGACCCGCTTGCCCGCACAAGTACAATGCATATACCGACACGTATTTTACCGGCTTCGGTGTGCGTTTGGTGATACAATACTTATCTAAAATAGCTAAGTAATTATGAATTTTGAATTATGAGTTATGAATTGGTGCTTATGGCACGGTATTTAAGAGTTTGCCGGACGGCGTGATGCGCTTATAAAGCAAGAAGAGGCCGGTTTTATGAACCGGCCTTTTTGTAGCGCCAAGCAGAGCTTCGCAAAGCCTATCGGGTTTACAAGAACCAACAAGAAACTTGTGAGGCAACTTGTAGGGCGATTTTGTAAATCGCCCTACAATGATGTTTTCTGCAAAGGAAAAAAATGACACGATTCTTCGTCATACAAAATTCGAAAGAAACATAGTTTTACTTCTTGGGCGAAGAAAAAACACCATGCTGATTAGAATCATAGTAATCAATTACACTAGCAAAAAATTCGCCAATATTTTTACATCCTCTGTTGCTATTTTTGCATATTTTTGGTTTACCCGTGCCTCTTTTTTGCCCAGTATTGGAAGGCTGGTTGCAGCACTAACAAAAACGAATTTTTTGGCGCACTGTAGAGGATGGGCATCTGAATTTTCCGAAAAGCGTTTCCTGTTTGCTTGGGCTTACCCCTTGCCAGTGCATCTTTTTAGGGGTAAAATTCACCCCATTAATCAGTTGTCTTCCACCGGTACAACAACATATAAGATAAAAGACAAAAATAAAAGCCACCTTTCATTCCTAAAGTAAATTCCCTGTTATTATACCAGTATATACACAAGGCAATAACAGAAATATGCACCAATTTCAAAAGAATATTTTTAATAAGTAATTGCCGTTTATAGCTAATTCTAGGTGAAGCTGTTTTTTTTTCTTCATCATTTTTTTCTATTGTCATTGAAAAAATCCTTTTATATTTAATCGGCTAAAGCCTGCAATATACAGACATTATAAACTTAATATACATCTCAACAAAATTTTCTGACAACTTAATCGCTATTGATTAACCGCGAGATGTAAAATATACAGATAGAAAGTACAAAACTGCAATCCCTGTCGTAATTAAAAAATAGATTATTTGAGTGATAGAATCATTACCCCAGAATAGCGGTTTCTCTTCAAGAATCACTTTTGCGCGTTCACTTTTTATGAAATACAGAGAATTAAAGCGGTAAAAAGGTATATATAGAATAAATTGCCAATATGATACATCAAAGTTAAATACATAAAAAAGCAAAGGAACCAAAAAAATACCGCAGGCAAATATTTCGAAAACGGCCAATGATGCAATTGTTTGATTGTCATCCCAGGAACCTTTATCAATTAAATTTACCAAACGGAAATGACAATAGTAGAAGATGTCAAAGAATCTTACCATTACACACACCTCAACTTGTATTCTTTTATAAAAGTATAATTAAAAATATGATCTAAATCGGTTAAATATTTAAATTTAGTATTATAACCAGCCAGATATTGAATAAAAGAGAAAAAAGGCTTACATGATATTCTTAAATTTGAAACAATGCAATATAAAGAAAATAAAAAAAGTTAAACAATAACCTATTTATTTGACTCCCATCCAATCTATGGCTTGCAATTGTGGATATTTTCCATAGAAATCCCGATGCATCCTTTCCGACGGTACATAAAGATTATCTCTAAAATACTTATATCCCTCTGTTTCAGTTATTTTCTGCCCCATTACCTTACCTATTGAATAACTAACACCAACAACAGGACTAAACGCGCCGATAAAATTGAAACTTGCATCAAAAATTAATTGGCAATGCACATAGTTATCTTGAGTTTTTCCATAATCCCGATAATTCAAATATAAACTCACTCCCGATAATACAAACCCGAGGATTTTAACCTTACCAGCTAAACTTTTTGACTTAAGCACCTTAATATTCATCTTTTTAATACTTCTGCTTGAGAATTTTTGCTTACTCCACGATATAAAATCAAAAAATGTTTTTTGATTTGCATCAAATAAAGTTTTTGCAGTCTCGCCAGCCGCTAACCCTGCAACTGAAATCACTACTCCCTGTATATCTATTTCATCTTTCTTTGGAGAAACATTTGAAGCACTTCCTATTGTTTCACTAGTGGGAATTGCCGTGCTTGACGGAATCTTTTTACCATCCACAAAGAAAGTTTTGGGATATTCAAAAAGATCAGGCAACATAATATCTACGTCGTTATCTTGTGTATCAGAGGAATCTAAGCCTGAAGGGTCTTTATAGTTAACGGGATTATTGACACAATAATTATAAGGATTAAACTCGGGAGTATCATCAGATAAAGGATCCGGTGTTAGCCAACGGCAAATTTGAGAATCATAAAATCTAGCCCCAAAATAGTTATAACCAGTTTCGGTATCTTTAATTTTTCCGGTAAAATAGTCATTATGTATTGCGCCACCAGTATTATAAGAATTTAAGCTGCCTCCAAAAGCCGAGTACTCATTAGTATAGACAAGTTCACCCTCAGCAGTGTAAGTACGTCTAACGCTTCCAAGATGATCTTTCATGTAGTAAAATCTCTTATCATCTCTATTGTCCGGGCTCAAAAATGAGGTTTCGATTCGTCCATTGAGACCTAAGGCAAACAAATTGAAATACTTTACCTTTCCCCGCGTAAAATCATAAACAGCAATCTCTTTGCCAAAATTGTCAATCAGAGAAAACTCATCCTGATTGGATTTATAAATACGATTTCCCTCATCATCATATGAGTAACTGAATTCGTGACCATTTTGAGTATAAGACAACATTTGATCTGAATAGCGATAAGATATGCCTGATATGCCCCGATTTTGATCTTCAACCATTCTTCCGCAATAATCATAAGAATAATATTTTAAATTAGGGTCGTCATTTTTTTTAATTGAAGACAAACGGTTGTTGGTTTGAGAATAGTTAAAGGTTATTTGTTCATCCAAACTCTTTTTTAACAAAATATTTCCATCCGCATCATAACTGAAATTCTCGAAAAGAACATCCTGGTTGTTTACATAAATCAAACGGTTTGCACTATCATAAAAATAAGAGAATTGATAACTTGATCCATTATAGACAGTATAAAAAGCGGAACTAAGATTACCATTTAAATTATAGGAAAGCCCGCTAGTGAAGCCACCGCTCAATGCGGAGATTAACCCCCGATTTTGATAATTGAAGCTTAAAAAATTGTTCGCCATGTTTGATATATATGGGTATGTGATTTTTTTTATTTTAGCATCTTTGTTATACTCCATAGTAAAATCTTTTATAGCCGTACTATAATTATCAATTTTACTCGAAAAAGTTCCTGTCAACTTTCCCAAATCATTGTATTCATACCAATAGAATATAGATTCTTGAGGATTTTCAGGGTTTACACTTTGTTTTACCAGATTCCCTGCATGATCATATTTATTTTCAATTTTCTTCCACGCTGTTGATCTAAATTTTATATAGTAGTAAAGTACATTTCCTTGAGCATCATATGAATAAACTTTGTAATTCCAAGGATCCTCTAATTTATCCCTGAATGCGACTGCGACTAATCGCCCAATACGGTTTTTTTCAACTATGCTTTCAGCAGGATCATCAAGATTGGCAAATGCCCCGGTTTTTACATAAGAATCATACATATTTACCACAAAGAAATTTGAAAAATCACTTTCCATATTTTCAAAATGATTCGCTCCAGCTGCATATGAGAAATCGGGATCCAATTCATCGTAGGAATATTGAGTGCTGCTTATTTCACCAGCTGCAATTACCTGACCCAATATATCATATCTCAAAAAGGTTATTTTAGCAGAATTTTGAGGAGCATCCGCGTTTATTAGAAATCGCTGTCTGCCAAATCGGTCTAATTTGTATTTTTCCAATCCACCATCCGGAGTCTGCTTCGAATTGATAATACCCCAATCATCATACCCGTATTTGATTATTTTCCCACCGGGAGTATTGACTTGTACTAATTGTTTTAAAAGGTTATACTGAAAAGTAGCCGCAGGTAAGTCCCCTTGTTTTTTTGAAATTAATGACTCTTTCCAATCATAGGTACTTTCAATTTTTTTTCCATCTGCATCAGTATATGTTTCGGTAAAATAAACCAAATTCCACGTGGAAGCGTCCATATTATATTCTCTTGTAATGCTGGAACCTGTTATATTTTTATCGTATGTGGTTTTTGACAATTTTCCAAACCCGTCATAATAACTATACTGTGATATTCCTTCCCCTGTCTTTTGAACAATTGGGAGACCAAGAAAATTTATTTTTTTTGTTGATTCGAAAGTATTTTGTCCAAATGGAATAAATTTAACGTAGCTTTCCAAACTTCCACCCCTAAAGCCGTGCTCTGTAGAATAGACTTTTTTGCTTTCCCCATCCCCAAATTCTAATGTTACATTTGCAGTCACTTTAGGGATATAGTAGTTATCAACATATTTGTAATTTGTGGATGCTAAAACAGAACTGTACTTCTCCAAATCGTATTCTATAGTCGGTAAGTTTTCTGCATCAAAAGCAAGCTTTACCGCAGCCTCCCCGGCACTTGGTTTTTCGAGATAGAATTTAAAACCGAATACTTTTGAACCTGCAAGTTTGGCAGTTGTCAAAATACTCTTTACGTCAAAAATCAACTCTCCCTTTCCATCAGTAAATTGAAATACTGAATCGGCTATGGTTGTATATTGATTATTTTGCTCTGAAAGCGACTTACTAACAGCTTTGCAAAAAACGTGTATTCCGCTTCTTCCACCAAGGTCGGCATCTTTCATCGACACAGTAATTTTAGCATTATTTACATTGGTTACGTCCGTTAGATCAATTGGATCATCCAGAAAAACAAATGCTTTATAACTTATCAGGGAATTTGCTTCTCCTTCTTCAGATTCAGCAATCCGATTAATGCCATCCTCGGATTGCATGGGTGTATTGTTTGATGTTTGTGGATTTTCAGACATATTGAGCGTTTTCTCAATATATTCCTTCCCATCGTCAGAAATAGTTATTGCCAGGCTAATTTTTTTTTCAGAACGAAGGGTGTCAACAGCTGAAACATTTCTATCGTCTAAAAAACTTCCGGGATTATATTCAGCAACTAATCTATGTTTAGAGTCGTACTCATATTTTGAATAGTATTGATTTTCATCTACACGATATAAAAGATCACCTGCAAAATTGTATGCAGTATAAAATGAATAGCTATTACTTGGAGTGACACTAACTGTTGACTTGAAAGGATAAATTTGATATAAAAAATGTTTAAATTGCTTTGTCTTTATTTGACCATCACGCTGCAGAACTTTAGCTACAACCGAGGATTCAACACCTCCCTGTCCTTGATAATTATATGATATTTTTTTCCCATCATCATACGTAATACTCTTGACAAGACCATAATAAACATTATCATTGCAATAATCGTAATTGATTTCCCGTTTTCTGATTAAACCGGCTGAATTAACTTTTCCAAACATTGTACCGGTTTGAAGTTTTCCACGAAACTGGTGTTCAAAAGAAAAATACGTGTTTTCTTCTCTACTTATTTCACCTTCTGTATCAGAAGATTCAATATATTTTGCAGGCAAGTAAGTCCTATATAGTTGGTTTTCACTATTGGGATTTGTTAGCAAGTCAGGATCTGGAATAAAATGCTTAAAATAAG
>JACPGF010000201.1 GCA_016182615.1 Ignavibacteriales bacterium | reverse complement strand
TTTAAGTACAAATCTGCGGCTGAAAGTTTTTCACGCGATAAAATGAGCGAGGCAGACCGCGAACAGCGCCAAAAAATTACCGATGACTGGTACCGTTTAGCAAAGGAAGATATTACTTCATCCGGCAGGATATCCGGTGCCGAGTTTGATACACTGGTGAATACCAAGATTATGCTGCTTGCTTCGGATGCGTTAAAATATAAACTTGTTGACAGTTTAGTTAGGTGGGATTTGTTGCAGGAACATTTCGGGAATAGCAAAACAATGATGACCGGCTCGATGGATCTGTATGATAATAAAAAACCGGAGGACAATTACTGGGGTAAAAAACCCGAAGTAGCTGTCATCTATGCACTGGGTGCCTGTGCAATGGAAAGTGGTATTAATGCCCGCTCGCTTGTTAAAGATGTCAGTGCCGCGGTGGCTAATCCTCTGGTTAAAGCAATTGTTCTTCGCGTGGACTCACCCGGCGGTGATGCTATGGCCTCTGATTATATTTCAGATGTTTTACGCCGGGCAAAAGGAAAAAAGCCGATTATTGTTTCACAAGGGTTTGTCGCGGCTTCGGGCGGCTACTGGCTTTCTATGTATTCCGATACCATTGTTGCAGCCCCATCAACCATTACAGGCAGTATTGGTGTGATTGGCGGATTTTTCTATGATGCCGGTTTAAAGAACACTATAGGCGTTTCGACCGACTATGTGAAAAAAGGCGAGAATGCCGATGCCGGTTTTGGTTTTGTTATTCCTTTACTGGGCTTGCCAATAATGGATAAACAATTCTCCGTTGAGCAGCGCGGGCAAATTGAAAACATGATGAAATCGTTGTACGGTGATTTTGTTAATAAGGTTGCTTCGGGTAGAAGCAAAAAACCGGAAGAAATTGCTGAAATTGCCCAAGGAAGGGTTTGGAGCGGATATGATGGCAAGAAAAATGGTCTTGTCGATGTGTTAGGCGGTCTTGAAACTGCAATTTCGATTGCAGCGCAAAAAGCTCATTTACAAAAAGGAGAGTATAACATTGTTCAATACCCCGAAGCAAAATTGTTCGATGCCTCGATGTTTGTTCCAAAGCTTATTTCTGCGCCTGTCGTGATAGAGGATCCAATGCTGCAAAATCTTAAATTCCGTATGCAGAATAACGGTAAACCGTTATTTATGGTTCCATTAGATTTTGATATTCAATAGCAGGCTCTTTTCAGAAGGGCTGCCTAACGGGCAGCCTTTCTGTTTTTTGTAAAAGGGTGAAACGGCACAGACAGGGAAGGGAGAACAGTTTGAACAGGGGTTTCTACCTGTAACTTTTCAAAGAAAATAGGTTTTTTTAATCCTCTTTCGCAAAAAATACCTATAAATGAGTATTTACCTATTGGTCGGGAATTGCGATTTTATATAGTAAATAAAATGAATTATATCCGGTTGATTTCTACCGGAATTTACTGGTAGCAATGCCCCGGTTATGATTGAGACGGTTTAAAGCGAAAAAATTTTTATTTTGAAGTGGAGTTTGCCATGCACATATTTAAAATTCTAGGAAGTGAAAAGAAGCCTTACCCATGTGTAAAATGCTCACATGTCGAATTTGACGTACCGGAGATTTCCAGATTTCATCCCTTACCGGTAAGATTAACGAAGGGAAGCTTTGTGCAAATTGTTTGCAGAAAATGTTTAAAATCTTATAAATATATTACCAGCAAGTATGAGTCAGTTATTATTCCCTAAGTAGCCTTCCGGGATTATTTTCAACTTTACCAATCGCAAATATAATTCCGGATACAATCCTCTATGGAATTGTCGATTAATTCAGTAGTAAATTCTGCAGTTGGTACAAAAACAGAGGTTCGCGGTTTACACCGGTACTTGATTTTTTGTCTATTATCCCAAAGCTTTTTCCACCACGGCTAAAAATGAACCTTTACTGAACGGTTTTGTGAGTTGGAAGTTGCATCCGGCTTGCATGATGTTTTCACTTTCGGGGAGCGACGAAAAAGAAGTTATTGCAATAATCGGAACTTTAGAATAGTTTTTCATCAGCCTGATTTTTTTTATAAACTCTGTGACGTTGTTGCCATTGTTAATGTTTATATCGATGAGGATAAGCCTGTATTGCTGCTCGGATACTCTCAGTAAAGCAATCTCTAAACTATCGACAATTTGTATCGTGTATAAACCTTCAAGCAATAGTTTCATATAATCCGAAGTCATGGAATCGCCTTCGATTATAATGATTTCAGGCTTTAAAAGTTTACTCGGTTTCTGATTATCAGCGAACGAACCAGATAAGTGAAGATGTCCCTTCGTAATTACCGGTAATCGAACAGTAAAAACAGACCCCCTTCCGGTATCACTTTCAAGATGAATTGTTCCATTGAGTTTTTCTACAAATCGTCTGGTAATTGTCAGCCCTAAACCGGTGCCTTCATAACCCCTTTCCATACCTTCGCTAACCTGCCGGAATTCTTCCCAAATAAGTGATTGATGTTCTTTTGCTATGCCAATACCAGTATCGCTTATTTTAATAATGCACCAATTTACCGACGCGTTTGTATCTAAACGTACTTCAATGGTAATACTTCCTTTTAGAGTAAATTTAACAGCATTACTCAGTAAATTGTAAAAAATTTCCCGTACCATCCGCTCATTCGTAAACATAATAATCGGATCACCGGGGATATCCAGCTTGATACTGATATTTTTATCGATAGCTCTGTTGTGAAGTTGTTTTATACTGTTCCGTAATATTTCATCGATTTGTACATTGCTTAAAGATAACTCGAGCGACTCCGATTCAATGATTGAAAAATCAAGAATCATATTAAGAGTTTCCATCAGCCTTGATGCACCCTTGTGTATATTCATCGCGAATCTTTCAATTTCCAAATCCTGAAATTTCTCGATGAGCAATTCTGAATATCCAAGGATACCAATCATCGGTGTTCTCAGCTCGTGGCTCATATTAGCTAGAAAATTAGATTTCAAGCGGTTCATTGCCTGCGCTTTTTCTTTTGCCAGCATCAGTTCCTGCTTGGTTTCTTTAATCATTGTAATATCGTTCAGCGAGGCCACACATTTTTTGCCATCGGGCAGTATTGCCATTGAGCAAGTAATATACTTTAGAATATTATTCCGGCATAAAATTCGTATCTCCATGGGAGGAGTGCTATGATTGGGATTCTGAACCGACTTGTTATAATGGTTCAGGACTTTATCTAAATCTTCGCGATAGATAAACTCACTGATTTTCATTTTGTTTTCAACATACTCTCTGTCAAAGCCGGTAAGGTTTTTAAACTCGTCGTTGGAAAGGGTAATCGAATAGTCGGTATTAAAAACAATCATTGCCGTCCCGGTATTCGAAAAGATTGTTCTGTACCTGCATTCAGATGCCATCAAATCCTTTTCGGCCTGTTTACGGGCTGTGACATTGATTCCGATTGCGGAAACACCTGTAACAATGCCATCTGTCCGAATCGGGTTGAGAAAAATTTCTTCGTAATGCTTTTCACCATTGAGCTCGATATCCGAAATAAAAACCTGCGCGTATCCTTTAAAAGCTGATGAATAATAAAGCTGCCATTTCTCCCGCTGTTCGTTTGATACCGCTTCCCATAAATTCATGTTGAGCGATGCTGTTAAATTGTAGAAAGACTGTAATAGCTCGGCAAACGCGTGGTTAAAAACAATCAGGTTATATTCCCGGTCAACTGCCCAAATACTCTCCCTTGAATCTTCAATAAGCGACAGGAGTTGCGCCTCTGATTTCTTCAGTGCATTTTGAACGACAAGGGTTTCTTCAATTTGTTTTTCTAATTGCCGCGTGTAAACTCTCAATTGCTGCTCGGCCTGTTCGGCTTGAATCATTTTATTTTCAAGCTTTCGTATTAAGACCTCGTTGTATTCTTTTAGATATACCGATTGCCCTCTCCACTTCATCTTTCTGTCCCAGATTACTCAAGACCCACACCGGGATCTTTTTTAATTGCGGGTCCCGACCCATCTCCTCCAGCACCTGAAAACCATCCATAACCGGCATAAGTATATCAGAGATAATCAGATCAGGTGGCTCTATAAGGGCAAGGTTAAGAGCATCCATACCATTTTCAGCTGTTTTTGTTTCGAACCCGCTTGACTGTAATAACTGTTCGAGAATATAGTTATTCTCATATTTATCATCTGCAATTAGTACCTTTTTCATTGTCTGCCCACATGTGTTAGTTTAAGAGGAATTCTTCAATTTGTTGCATAAAAGTATCCGGGTTTATTGGTTTTTCTATGTATCCATTTGCACCCGCCGACATACACCGTTCCCGGTCACCTGCCATGGCATAGGATGTGACAACTATTATCGGGGTGTTAAAAAGTTGTTTGTTTTTTTTGCATTTTTCAAGTATTTCATATCCATTAACTTCCGGCAACTGTATATCGAGCAGGATAAAGTCCGGCTGTGATGATTCTGCGAGTTTTATTCCTTCAATTCCGGTTAATGCTGTGAGAACTACATGTCCATAACTTTCAAGCAGGAATTTTGCCAGATATAAATTTTGCTCATTGTCTTCGATAATAAGAATTTTGTAATGCATTCTAATCCTTTAGTCCGGTTGGTAACGTTACTATGAACTTACTGCCAATATTTTTATTACTTTCTACCATAATTTCCCCTCCCAGTTTTTTGGCGAGTGCTTTACATATAGACAAACCAAGGCCGGTTCCTTCATGCAGTCTTGAAATCCCTGTATCAATTTGCCTGAATGGTTTAAAAATATGTTCAATATCAGCCGGTGCAATCCCGATTCCTGAATCAGTGACTTTCATCTCGATATCATTACCGATGAGAGTACAGTCCAATTTTACATAACCTTTGTCGGTAAATTTTATTCCATTGTTGATAAGATTTATCAGGATTTGCTCAATGCGTCTTTTATCGCTGTAAACATCGGTTATAGCCGGATCGACATTAAACAACATTGCCAATCCTTTTTTTTGCGCCAGTGGATTTAATGATTCGGCAATAAATTCAACCGATTTGCGAAAATCGTATTTATTTTTAAATATTTCAAATTCGCCAGCCTCTATTTTCGTGATGTCTAGCACGTCGTTAATCAGAGCCAAAAGATGTTGTGCACTATTTTTAGCCATCCCGAGCTGTTTTAATTGTTCAGGATTTAACGGACCAGCAAGCCCGCGTAAGAGTATTCCTGTAAAACCGATAATTGAATTTAGCGGAGTTCTCAGTTCGTGAGACATTGTTGCGAGAAAGGCAGATTTTAGCCGGTCTGCTGATTCGGCGCGGTCTTTTGCAATGGCTAATTCTTTGGTTCTATCATTGACCCGTTTTGGATTTGATTTTCGGCAATTTGCCGTTCAGTAATATCCCTGAACATCGCGAGTACAATAAATTTCTTCCCCGTATCAACTCTGTTGAAACTGACTTCTGTTTCAAATCGTGAATTATCCTGCCGGACGAAAGTCCAAACAAAAAACTGAGCATCGCCATTCAAGGTATTATTTATTCTTTCACGAATACTCGTTTCAGATTTCAATCCATTGCCCTGCAGAACAGGGCATACTTTTAACGGGCTTTGCCCAATAAGATCTTCGCGGCGCAGACCTAAAAGCCTGCCCGCACTTTGGTTACTATCGATAATGATTCCATCATCCAGTAAAAAAATTGCATCATGAGCAGCCTCAAAAAGTAAGCGGTATTGCTTTTCACTGCTTCGCAAAGCCTCTTCCATTTCACGTTGTTTTGTAATATCTGATCCGATGCTGAGTATTTCTTCCAACTCACCGAGTTCATTAAAAACGGCTTTATTGTTCCATGCGATCCAAACGCGGGTACCTGTTTTAGTAACATTTTCAATGTTATGATGTACATAAGCAAGAGGATTCTGGCGGAGATTAGAAAGAAAAACGGCTTGATCAGAACCATTACTATCTACTATTGGAACAATAGTACCCAATAAATCTTTCCCAATGATTTCATTTTCTTCAAAGCCGAAGAACTGCAATCCGAACTCATTAACAAAACTAATCAGGCCATACTTATTCCATCGGATTATGATACTATTGGCATTTTCGACAAGTTCCCTGTACTTGCGTTCACTTTCCAAAAGCATACTTTCGGCTCTTTTGATGGCGGTAATATCTCTGATGGATTCTATTGCACCGACACAATTTCCGTCGGCAGAATACAGGGGTGCGGCTTTGCAAGAAATATATCTTTTCTGATTCTTCAGAATAGAAAGTTCAGTTTCAGCAAATAAATAATCACCATCTTTCTGAACAAAAAGATAGTTTTGTGAAATGTCCGGATTATACCGGAATATTAAATCGATAAGAGTCGGCACTCTTCTGCCAAAAAGTGGAATTGCATACTCGAAGTCACCTTTCCCAAGCATTGCCTCTGCACCGAACCCGGTGAGGTTTTCTATTTCCCGGTTCCATGCAATAATAATTCCTTTATCACTAACCGCCAAAGTGGCATCCGGCAAAAACTCGATAATATCGTGCAACTGGTGTTGTGATTCAATAATGCTTTTTTCATCCCGCTTCCGCTCGGTAATATCCCATATTATAAGCACTACACCGCGTAATTCACCGTTTTCAGCAAAAAGAGGATCGTAGGAGAAATCCCAAAAACAATTACCAATAGGCATTTCGATTGAAACCCGTGAAGCAGTTCTCTTCATTTCCTCATAGGCTCTTATCGCCTCTACTTTATCGATACCGGGGAGTGCATCCCAAAAAGATTCTCCGATGATAGAACTTTCCGGACTTTGCGTAAAGCGCATCATGGCGTTATTACAGCGCAATAAGCGGCATTCAGTATCAAGTAATGCTATGCCATCCTTTACAGCATTAAAAGTATTTTCCCATTCTGTAATTGCTGCATAAACAAATTGCTCGTTTCTTTTTTGCTCTGTCAAATCCGTAAAGAATCCAAGATTTGCCCTGCCGTCAGGCAGCTCGACTTGCGTGATAACAGCCTGCACCGGGAAGACAGTGCCATCTTTTTTTAACGCCTCAATCTGCATGGATACATCCGTGAGCATATTGAGCTTTGACCGGTTGGCAAGTATTTTAAATTGCCCATGCTCATTAAGAGGTAAAAGATTATATATCCGGGTGCCTACCAGTTCGTTTTCATTGGTATATTGAGTCATTACAGCAAAACAAGGGTTAGCATAAACGATTTGTTCATCCCGCGAAATTGCAACAGCTATGGGTGAGTTTTCGATGAGAACTCTAAACCTGTTTTCACTTGCCTGAATTAAATTTACTTTCTCGTCTTTTTCTGCCATCAAAACTGCAAGGATTATTGCAGTGACTGAAATTGTTATATTAAATAAGGCAAGGAGAATTAGGGAGTGATTAAGCGTACCTTGATAAAACGGGCCGGTTTCATTAATGGTGTTATAAATCGAGCCCATGCAAAAGGCTAATATAAACAAGGATGTGACCCAAACACCAAATCTGAATGAAGACCAAATAAGCAGTGGAATGCAAAGGTATTCAACAGGTAACGGCAACGGAGCAAGTAAGAATATATATATGAAGACAAGGAATACTAAAAGCAAAAATTCCGCAACTTTTTTAGAGTTATAGAAATTTTTTAACAGAGGGAGCTGAGCCAGAAAAACCGGCGTTATTATTATTATTCCCAGAATATCGCCTATCCACCAGGTTAAAAACATGGTTGGAGCGTAAACAGAAATGCCGGAGAATAAAGTGAAAACAAGCGTAGCTGGCAGGGCACTGGCAATTGGGCTTAATAGACAACCCCAGATAAACAAGTTTTTAAAGTTGCGCAGTTCGTTAAAAATTTCTCTATCGTCATTATATCGTTTAACAATTGTTACTGCGAGATAAGCTTCAAGCGCATTACCACCCGCGGTAATTGTTGCAATAATAATAGTGGAAGAAGCAGAAAGCCCGAGAGTATCTAAACTTAACAGGTTAGCAAAAAATGCTCCAAGCACAACTCCAGGCCAAATTGATTTCCCATATTTATAGAGTGCAACAAAAGCTAAACCTGAGGCAGGCCAGATTGCAACAGCATTTGTGCTATGAAAGGCAAAAGTTAAAGCGAAACGAGCGGCAATAAAATAACATAAAGCAAGCAGGATAATTTTTACTAACCAGTTTGCTGATATTCGGATTTGGCTCATGAATAAAACTTCTATATTTTAATTTAACGATCAAATCGGAAAATATCCCAAGAATCTGCCGCTTATTTACGGATGGATATTGACGGTAAAATAAATTACTTGTTTTTTGAATTTAGCATTCTTAAACCTGAAAACATAGAAATATTAGTAAAAAAGGGAGAAATTGAGTTGAAAGGTGAAGGATTTGGAATAGGATGGGGAATTTTGGCATGGTATCGGGTAAACTCTATAAAAAATAAGGATTTACATACCGTAATCATTTGTTAGTCTGCCCGGCTTTGGCTATATTTTCGGTTTTAATAATTTGATAGAGCACATTGACCAAAATACCACAGGAACTACAACATACACTACTTAAAAATGGTGTACATGTTGTTACTGAATTAATTCCCCATATACAATCATTCTCTTTAGGTTTTTGGCTAAATGTTGGCACAAGAGACGAGAAATATATAGATAATGGCATTAGCCACTTTATAGAGCATATGCTATTTAAAGGCACTAAAAAACGGAGCGCACGGAAAATATCGGAAACTATAGAAGCTTTCGGGGGATATCTCAACGCTTTTACATCCAAAGAGAACACCTGCTATTACTGCAGGGGGCTCTCGCAGCATTTGCCAAAGACGTATGATGTAATTGCCGATATGATTCTGAATCCGCTTTTTAAAAGTACTGATATTAAAAAAGAAGCAAGCGTTATTATTGATGAACTTTGTGATATTGA
>JACPGF010000200.1 GCA_016182615.1 Ignavibacteriales bacterium | reverse complement strand
GTTTATTTGTTAAGTGCTGATAAATCAGCGTATGAGCAATTTGTATTAATCGGAACCTGCGAAAGTGCAAAACAATCATTTTCTGCCGACTTGTTCGAGGGGGAATTCGGATTGGCACTCTCTTCGCGCAAAATGCAGCATATAAAAAATATTCCGGAAACCACACGCTTTGTCTTTCAAACGGTGCAGGGGAATGTCATCCCCAGTGAAATTATAACAATTCCGGTTTTAGCTGGAAACGAAGTAGTAGCCGTGATTTCACTGGCCAGTATTAAACCTTACAGCCGGCAGGCTCTTAAAATTATAGATGCATTGCAGGTTGCTCTTGGCGCGCGCGTAACAAGCATTTTAGCTTACCGGAAAATGAAATCGCTAACCGAAACACTTAAAGAGCAAAACAGTGAATTGGAAATTCAAAAAACCGAGTTAGAAACGCAGTCATCGGAATTGGCGCAGCAAAATGTTGCCTTAGAACTACATAAACAACAGCTTGATGAGGCCAACCGGCAAAAAACCATATTTTTGTCGAACATGAGCCACGAACTGAGAACACCACTTAATTCTGTAATTGCCCTTTCCGGTGTATTAAACCGCAGGCTCGCGGGTACAATTCCCGATGAGGAACACAGCTATCTTGAAGTAATTGAACGGAACGGCAAAAATTTACTTGCACTTATAAATGATATTTTGGATATTTCCCGTATTGAATCAGGAAGGATAGAATTAGATCTCAATGTGTTTAACGGCAATAATTTGGTTTCGGAAATTATCAGCATGATACTGCCACAGGCTCATCAAAAAGGAATCGCACTTTTACATGCAGCAACTGTGACTGATATTGAAATCCATAGTGATCCGGATAAATGCAGGCATATTCTGCAAAATCTCATTGCCAATGCTGTAAAATTTACTGAAGCCGGAAAAGTTGAAATAACGACAAGCAGGGTAGATGAAAATTTTGTTGTTTCGGTTGCTGATACGGGAATAGGTATAGCGGAAGAACATTTACCGCATATTTTTGAAGAGTTCCGTCAAGCCGACGGGAGTACCTCCCGGAAATTTGGAGGAACAGGATTAGGATTGGCAATTGCAAAAAAATATGCCATGTTACTTGGCGGCTCCATCTCTGCAAAAAGCACTAAAGGGGCTGGTTCTGAATTTACTCTTACACTTCCGTTAAACTGCGTGCCAGGAAGTAAAAATATTGGTGTTGTGCAAAAAACTGAAATCAAGCCAGCCCTAACATCCCAACCACTGGTAGATAGAAATCTTGCTGCGGCTAAAACCATTTTATTGGTTGAAGATAGTGAACCTGCAATCATTCAGATAATGGACATACTCGAAGAATCTGGATATAAGGTATTAGTTGCCCACGATGGAGCCGAAGCTTTGGAAATTATCGGACAAACAATTCCTGATGCGATGATTCTCGACTTGATGATGCCGGGAATTGACGGATTTGCAGTGCTCAGCACGATAAGGGAGGAGGAGCGTACTGCTCACATTCCCGTGCTCATTCTTACGGCTAAACACATATCCAAGGATGAATTAAAATTTTTGAAGCGGAATAATGTATATCAGCTAATTCAAAAAGGAGATGTTAACCGGTCTGAATTGCTTAACACGGTAACTGCAATGGTATTTCCGGCTCATACAGAACCGGCTGCCCCGCGTAACAGGTCAATCATCGAAGGGAGACCTTTGATATTAATTGTTGAAGACAATCCGGACAATATGAAGACCGCGAAAGCATTACTTGGTGATAAGTTTGAGCTGCTTGAAGCCACCGATGGCAATGCGGCAATTCAAATGGCAAAGTAACACCACCCGAATTTGGTATTAATGGACATTGCACTTCCGGTAATAGATGGTGTTAAGGCATTCAAGGCTATCCGGATGCTGCCTCATTTGGCACATGTGCCAGTAGTAGTGCTAACAGCAAGCGCGATGACCGAAGACCGTGAGACTATTCTTGCTCATGGATTTGACGCTTTTATTGCAAAACCAATTGAAGAAGATATATTATTTAAAACAATTAATGCATTGTTGTATGGAGAATAGAAGAATAAAAATACTGGCAATTGATGATAATAACGACAACCTTATAAGTTTAAGGGCATTAATAAAGGATGTCTTTCCCGATGCAGAAACGATAACAACTGACAGTGGAAAAAACGGGTTTGCACTTGCAGTAGATACAAATCCCGATGTCATATTGCTCGACATTATTATGCCGGACATGGATGGATTTGAAGTATGCAGAAAACTAAAAGCCGATGAAAAACTTGCGGATATTCCGGTTGTATTTGTAACCGCGTTAAAAGATGACCACGAAAGCCGGATACGGGCATTGGAAGTTGGTGCTGAAGCATTTTTGGCAAAACCGATTATTATCAGCGAGCTTATCGCCCAGATAAGAGCAATGGTAAAAATTAAAGATGCGAATACGCAAAAGCGATATGAAAAAGACCGGTTAAATATATTGGTTGAACAACAAACCAAAGCGCTGCAAGAAAAACAAGCTTCAACCATGAGGCTGCTGGCAGAATTGCGTGATGAAAACGAGGCGCGGAAAAAAAGTGAAAATGCACTTCGTGAAAGTGAAAACAGGATGCGTGTGATTGTCGAGGGAACTCCATATTTGTTTTTCTACACGCAGGGCACAGATGCAAGGGTTACTTATATCTCCCCGTCAGTTGAAAAAATTACCGGACACTCGGTAGATGAATGGCTTAATCAATCACACTGGTTTGTAACAGATAATGAACTTAACAATTTGGCAAAGCAAAGAACCCAGCTTCATTTACAGGGGATATTTACCGAGGGTGCGATAAATGTGGAAGTTGAACATGCAGACAAATACCCGATCTTGCTTGAAGTATTCGAGAACCCAATTGTTGTCAACGGAGTGGTAATGGGGCTACATGGTGTGGCACACGATATTACCGAGCGCAAGCAGGCAGAGGCAGCATTGCGGCAGAGCAATGAATTATTGACGAAAATAACAGATATGGTGCCGGGTGTCGTTTATCAATACCGTTTGTATCCCGATGGGCGCTCTTGTTTCCCGATCTCCAGTATTGGCATGAACACGATATACGAGTATTCGCCGGAGGAAGTCCGCGAGGATGCCAGCCCGGTTTTCGGCCGCCTGCATCCGGATGATTACCAAAATATTGCAGATGCAATTCTCGAATCTGCACGAACCTTGAACTTTTTTCATTGTGAATTCAGGGTAATACTGCCGCGCCAGGGTTTACGTTGGCGGCTTTCTGATGCCCGCCCGGAGAGGATGAGCGACGGGGGAACACTTTGGTATGGCATTATTTCGGATATTACTGAACGTAAAACTGCTGAAGAACAACTAAGCAAACTAACACTGGCGGTACAGCAGAGCCCGGCTTCGGTTATTATTACCGATATTGACGGGAACATAGAATACGTTAACCCGAAGACACTTGATGTAACCGGATATACCCTCGATGAATTGATTGGTAAAAACCCGCGTATATTCAGTTCAGGTGAACTCCCTGAATATGAGTATAAAAAACTGTGGGAAGTTATCAGTGCCGGAAATGAATGGCGCGGAGAATTTCATAACAAAAAGAAGGATAACACACTTTTCTGGGAATCTGCATCAATCTCACCTATCAAAAATGAGAAAGGTGAAGTTATACACTATCTTGCTGTAAAAGAAGATATTACCGAAAAGAAACGCATCCTCCATGAGTTGATTAAGGCAAAAGAAAATGCAGAATCTGCCAATAATTTGAAAGATGCTTTTATTGCTAATATCTCTCATGAAATACGGACCCCCCTTAACGGCATTTTGGGTATGACCAGCATTATTCAGGAATCTTATGCCCAAAATGCAGAAGAAGAGGATCAGGTGTTCTTTACTGCAATTGATAGATCCTCGAAACGGCTTATTAATACGGTTGATAAAATCCTCAATTTTTCACGGTTACAAGTAGGGGAGTTCCCTCTGAACTGTGAATTTACCGGGGTATCATCCGTACTTCAGGCAATAGTAAAAGAGTACACTTTGTTTGCTGCTGAAAAATCAATATTGTTACAATTTATTGCTGCTACAAAAAAAGATACTATCTTTGCCGATGCCGGAGCCCTTGCTACCGCGGTTGGAAATGTTGTTGACAACGCGGTAAAATTCACCGAGGCCGGTTCCGTTGAAATTGTACTCTACCGGAACATCAATGATAAACTATGTATTGATATCCGTGATACCGGGCGAGGTATATCAGAAGAATATATTGCCGGTTTGTTCGAGCCGTATTCGCAGGAAGTGATGGGCTATAGCAGGCCATTTGAAGGATTAGGCCTGGGGCTGGCAATTGCAAAAAAACTGCTCAATTTAAACGGTGCCTCTATTTCAGTTGTCAGCAAAAAAGGAATTGGAACGGATTTTACCATCTGCTTCGATAAAGAACTTAAGAAAAAGAATGGCAGCGCGGATAGCAGCATTGCCGGAGTAAAGATTAACCGCTCCAAAAACCGGACGGATAAAAAACCCGCAATACTTGTGGTGGAGGATGACCGGGTTAATGTGCTATTTCTCAAAACAATTCTTAAAAAGAACTACCGGGTTGAAGTTGCCGGTAATGGAGCGGGTGCTTTTGAGTTATTTACAAAGCAACAGTTCGATTTAATCCTTATGGATATCTCCCTCAAAGACGGCATGAATGGCTTGGAATTAACGAAAGTTATCAGAAACGGCAGTGTGAACCCGGATATTCCTATTATCGCGGTTACCGGTCATGCTCTGCCCGAAGATCACCGGAAATCGTTGGAAGCTGGCTGCAATGACTATCTCACAAAGCCATTCCAGGCAATTCAGTTGCTTGAAAAAATCCAGATTTTTCTTGCGCATGATGGTAATAATTGAGTTATAAAAATATGTTTGAACACGATGAAAAATACGCGAAACTGCAAAAAAAATATGAAGACTTAGAACAGGGTTATAAAGTTCTAAAAGCGCAGTATGACGATGATATTGCCGAAAGGAACCGGGTAGAGGGTGCTCTGGCACGACAGAATGATTCGCTCGCGAAACTTAATAAATTTTCCATCGATCTTGCCAGGCTTTCGTCTGAAGATAATCTTGAAGAATTTATAACAAAACGGATAAAAGAGTTTTGCGGCGCAAAAATTGCGGTCTTTTCAGAGTATAACCTGCAAAGCCGGACGGTCAGTGTCCGGCATGTCGAAGTTGAAACAGGATTGCTGGGGAAAGTTGTAAATCTGCTGGGAAAACAAGTAACAAAAATTCACGCGCCTGTTACCGAGGATATGTACCAGTTAATTACAACAGAAGTAATAGGCAGCCGTAAAACACTGCACGAGGCTAGTTTTGGATACATATCCCGCCCGGTAGGAGCCGCAATCGAAGGTGTTCTAAACGTTGACAGGTTTACCGGAGTTGTGTTTCTTATCGAGGGGAAGCTTTTTGGCACTGCCTTGCTTGGGATGGAAAAAACAGTGCCTGACCCCCAAAAACAAATGCTGGAAAATTTTGTTTTTCTGGCTGCTGTTTCATTGCGCCGCAAGCGTGCAGAAGATGAATTACGCGTTAGCGAGGAGCGTTACAAAAAGGCACAGGAAGTGGGAAATATTGGTAGTTGGGAATACAATATTGCCAATAGAACCATGTGGGTTTCGGATGAAGGAAAAAGAATGTTCGGGCTTAACCTTGGTGCTAAGCTGTTTGCCATTGAGGATGTTCTAAAATGTATAGTTGATAAGGAACGGGTAAAACAGGCAATGTTAACTCTCGTAAAAGATAAAAAACCGGTAAGTAATGTCTATAGTATTATTCCGCTTGATACAAATCAAATGCGTACAATTCAATCGATAGCTGAGTTGGTTTGTGATGAAAGCGGTACCCCGCTAAAAATTACCGGTGTTATTCACGATATTACCGAGAGGAAAATGGCCGAGGAGTTGATTCGTGAGAGCGAGGAAAGATTCCGCACACTTTACGAGGAAGCCCCGGCAGGTCTTTACAGGATAACAACAGATGGTAGAATTCTACTGGCAAACAAGGCTATGATAGAAATGCTGGGGTATTCTTCTTTCGAGGAGATTGAAGAAAAAAACCTTGTTAGCACAGGAATGGATCCGACATTTCCACGCAAGCGGTTTACAGAACAGATTGAGCAGGCTGGTGAGGTCAAAAATCTTGAGGAAAAATGGAAACTTGCAAATGGTGCTGAGATAACCGTGGTTGAAAATGCCAAAGCCATAAAGAATTCCGCCGGAGTTACATTGTATTATGATGGAATGGTTGAAGATATTACCGAGCGGAAAATGGCTGAAGAGGAAATTAAAAAAATCAACTGGGATCTTGAAAAGTTGAATCTGGAAAAAGATAAATTTTTTTCCATTCTTGCACATGATTTAAAAAGTCCGTTTCTCGGGATAGTCGGTTTAACGGCAAAACTCTCCAAAAACAGTTTTCAGATGACTCGTGAAGAAGTGGCCGAGTACAGCACCGCGTTATACACTGCTACAACAAATATTTACAAGCTTTTAGAGAATCTGCTTGAGTGGTCTCAGATTCAAAATGGCAGTATCAGGTATGAGCCGCGGGAACTTAACCTTTTTGACATCTTTTCAAAAAGTGTAAATACCGTGCAGTCAAAAACAAAACAAAAAGGGATAACTGTGATAAATAAAATTCCGCGCGATTATACTATTTGGGCTGATGAGAAGATGCTAAATTCTGTATTAAGAAACATTTTATCTAACGCGGTAAAATTCACCTGCAAAGGTGGAAAGGTTATTGGGAATGCAGAGATACTTGAGGATGGTTTTCGTCAGGTATCGGTTAAAGATGATGGGATAGGCATTCCTAAAACTGATCAGGCCAAGCTATTTAAACTTGGAGAGAAGGTAAGCACTAATGGAACAGAGGATGAACCAAGCACCGGTTTAGGTTTGCTTTTATGTGCTGACTTTATCGAAAAACATGGCGGCAAAATTTGGGCAGATAGTGAAGAAGGAAAAGGCAGTACTTT
>JACPGF010000199.1 GCA_016182615.1 Ignavibacteriales bacterium | reverse complement strand
ATTTACAGAAAATGTTTCGTTTTTAGCACGATTTCAATGCTTTTTTTGATGTCTCCGTTACTTGGCAGAAGTCAGGACATCTGCATTAAAACCGGAAATTCCTGTGGAAGCGATTGTCCAGTATCTGTTTAGATAATTGTTGGTACTGCTGTTGCCCGGATGTTTAACATTGCTTGTTGTTACAACAACTTCGCCGGAAGAGAAAGTACGGCTATTGAATTTTAGAACTACCGGGCAGCCAGCGGCAGTTGTGGTACTGTCGCCAAGCGGGAATGAAAATGTTCCGGGAGCGGTGAACTGTTTCTTTAATCTGCCGGTTCCGTTTTGGGCAAGGAATTTGGCGGAATTGACAGCACCGAGAGCCGCAGAATTTGCGCCCATGGTCAAATTGTTGTTGCCAAGATAGAATTTTCCGGTAACCAGATAAAGCGTGTCTGCAATGGTTCTGCTAGCGTGCAGGTTAACCCCTCTCGAGTTATCGATATAGAGATTTTGAGGGCCATTTACCGCGGGAAAGTCGAAATCAGATGTGGTTTGGACTGCTGAGGTATCGTTATAGCGTACGCCCGCGTATGGGCCATAGGTTAACGTGTTGCCGCCTGAGGTTAATGTGCCCATGCCATCATTATAAAATCCATTCACGGTTAAACTGTTTGATAAAGTAACACCGGCAGGGTTATTAGCGGTAAAGCTGCTTACCGTTAAAGGTAAATCGCTGCCTGTTGATTGCGACACAGTCCCTATATAACTATAAGAAGCATTCGAGCTAAAATTACGTGTTGCTGTACGGATAGGACCGGCAACGGGCTCCAATCCTGAGGCATGGCCAATTCTTATAGCTCCGTTCGCGGGAAGCGTGAATGTACCTGTACCGGAAACATAAACACTGCTGTTCATAAAATCGGGTGTCGCAACTGTCATCGAACCGGGGGAATTAACCGTAATAAAAACATTTCCAGCGGTTGCAACGTTTGCCGCATTAAGGCTATGTCCGACATTTAGTGTACCATTTACAACAAGCGAACATGTTTTAGCCGATGTAACGGTTAAGCTCATATTAGAAGCCGTTCCCGGCATATTAACTGTACCGTCAATGGTAAATAGCGTGTTTACTGCGCTTAAACCTGCGCTGCTTGAATTGGTATTAAAATTTGCACCGTCAACAAATGTTAGGGTTTTACCGGAATTAACTTTAATACCAATATTATCGTTTGAGCTGTTTTCGACATAAACAGCAGAACCGCCGCCGCCGGTTGTACCATTATAGGTAACAGTAGTG
Organism: Ignavibacteriales bacterium; assembly: GCA_016182615.1. Lineage (GTDB taxonomy): Bacteria > Bacteroidota > Ignavibacteria > Ignavibacteriales > Ignavibacteriaceae > JACPGF01. Next base: position 11,682 of record JACPGF010000199.1, on the reverse strand, counting down.
TTTGCATCAAATGTAAAAGTTGCATTTGAAACCGATGCACCCGGCCTTACACGAGCCGGTCTGATTGTGCCAGAACCGGATAAGGTTACATCAGTAAAGAATTCAACTCCAAGAGCATCAGCGTCTCCTCCTAGAGTACCATCAATAATCATGGATGAGCCATAAACCCGCAAATAGACGAGGCTGCCCGTGGGTAGTATAACTCCGGTTTGCAAAACACCTGAAGGCTGAACATGAAGATTATAGCAAGAACCGGTTGAATTTAACCGGATAATATCTGTTGAAAGTATCACCACGCTGTCACCAACTCCCGGAGCCTGTCCACCTGTCCAAGTTGCTGCAACACTCCAATCGCCGCCACCTGTACCGTTAGATGTCTTCAAACTTGGGCGAGTGGCTTTTGAAGCAACAGGCGGGTTTGTTAATAGATAGTTTTCAGATCCACTACTGCCATTAAACTCGAAAACCGTAAAGTGGTACGTTGTTGCCTTTGACAGACCACTTACGGAAACACTGCTGCCTGTACCATTATAAACAACATAATTACCGGTTCCAATTTGTGACCCTGAACCGAATGCTGCGTTGGCTGAATAAATAGAACCATCGGCCGGTGTAACATCCACTGCTGTTCCTGCATGGGCGATGACAACCCGGTTACTTCCGTTTCCGCTTGTCCAGCTTATATCAAATGAATTTGACTGGATATTGTCAAAAACGATTGAGCTTGCCTGAACCGTTGGTTCAATTGCAAAACTGGGTTCAACTGTTGTTCCGGTAACTGATGCGCTGGGTGAATAGTTAAATGCTTTGTCAACAGTATAAATTTTGTAATAATACGTTGTTAAAGCAGTCAGCCCGTTATCAACAAAAGTGCTGCTCGTGCCAATATACGCGATAGTTGCATTTCCAATCGTATCGTTTAATGCATAGATTCCATTCAAGCTTGGATCTGTGTTGGGTATGCTTGTTGACCGCAAGACCAGATAACCACCCCCATCAACGCCAGACACGGGTGCAGTCCATGAAACTGTTTGTACTGTAGCAGCTTGATTTGAAGTAACCGGTGATGTAACTGCATCCGGCGCGGTATTATCAGCCGTTCCGGCATAACAAACAAAATCATCAACATAAAGAACAACACCCATCGTTGGAGTATTAGCACGAATTAAACCGATTCCATATCTCGGGGAAGCTGTGACTGCGGGGGATGTACAAGCTATTTGCATTTTTGTCCAAACATTGTTGGTTCCTGCCCATGATGCAGCCGTCGTATAAGCTGTGTTGGTAGTTCCGTTGCCCTGTACGCCTACCTGCATACAAGTTGCAGTAGCCGTTGTTCCATTGGTACGGTAATAAAACTGAACCGTGTAAGCTGTTGAACTTGCGATTGCAGATTCAGCAGCAGTTGGTGATTGCCATCGTTTTGCAGTTGAAGTGGTGAAGGCCCATAGAGCTTTATTTCCTGTTCGGGTTGTGTCACCTGTATATATGCCTCCCAGATTCGAAGAACTGGTTGTCCAATCGGTGCGCTGTGTACCTGTGGCAATGCTTGTGCCAACCAGCGTACCAAGTGTCTGGCCTTCAAAACCGCCATCCATCTGGGGAAATTCACCAATGACCTGTTGGCCAAATGAATTCGATGCGAAAAGCAGAAGCAAAGCAAAAACAAAAGAAGTAATTCTTTTTTGCATGATGTTATTCCTGTATATAATTAAAGTTGGAAATTCCGGATAGAAAAGAGCAGGTGAACAATGTGGTCATCTGTTGAAGAAAAACTTGTTCACTTTTTTGGAGTGAAGGACTTAAAAGTCTTGTCATTTTCGTCATACATCTAAAATATGTAATACATCATTCATAATATATAATACTTGTAAAACCAATACAAGCAAATTTTGCTTGTAATAACGCTGAATTTGTAGTTCCACACCTGGTAAAGTGAGTAAATACTCATTTTACGGCAAATTTATAACCTAATATAATAAATTTTACTTAAACATTTACTTTAACGATTTAGTTAATTATATTACTTGATATTTTTTTTGATTATTCTTAAAATAAAACTATCCGGACTGGTAAATTATGCATCGAACTATTTTAGCGATTATAGCAATTTTCTGTACCGGCTTTTTAGCTGCTCAAGTGCCGTCTTCATCAGTTTGGAGCCTTTCGGCTGATGGAAACGCGGTTATTACCGGCAACCTCACCGGCAATCAGCAGTCATTAAGCAATCTACAAGCACAATATAACAGCGGCAATCAACGGGTGAGCCCGCTTGGCACAGCCGGCACATGGCCGGGAAATCCAACAGAAGTACCGGACCGCTACATGCAATTTTCTGTTAGCCCAACAGCGGGATATGCATTTTCTTGTTCGTCACTTTCGATGATTCTCTTTTCATCTGCCGGAAGTAATATGCGGGCTAATGTTTACTATTCGAAAGATTCAACGTTCACGGAAAGAACACAAATAGGTTCAACTTTTAGCTTGTCGAGCACCGCACCCGTGTCACCAAATGTTGCGGCCGCGCCGGGGCTTACGGTAAATCCGGGGGAAACACTTTACCTGCGGGTTTATCCGTGGTACACCACCGCGACCACTACTAAATATATTGTTACTAAATCGGTTACCATTAGTGGGACGGCAAATTCATCAGTGGCCATTCTGTCTTCAGTTAATGCCTTGCAGGGATTTGTGCAGACCTCAGTGGCTGCATCAGCTATACAATCGTATGAATTATCCGGTAATAATCTTACCGGCAGTGTTACTATTTCAATCCCGGAACAATTCGAAATCTCGACAAACGCGGGTCAGACATGGAATAACAGCAGTACGCAAGTCGTTTTACCAGTAAGCGGAGGCGCGATTACCGGACAACCAATAAGCGTGGCAGTGCGGTTACATGCAAATTCGGCTGGTGAATACAGCGCGGAACTGAAGCATGAGAGTGTGGGTGCACCCAACAATATTATACTGCTCAGTGGTACACGTTTAGCAGAAGAGCCTTCACTTGCTTCAACAATTTCATTTACCGGTGTAACCGGTAATGGAATGGATGTCCATTTTGCAAATGGTAATGGCGGAAGGCGCGTCCTTATCGGAAGGGCAGGAAGTGCAACTAATTGGCTGCCGTCAGACGGTACACCGGTGAGTGGAACAAATAGTAATTTTACCAACGCTTATAATCTTGCCGATGGTAACAAAGCTCTTTATGACGGAGACAGCAGCGTGGTTACTATTACAGGTTTAAATAGTAATACAACGTATTATTTTTCGGTATTCGAGTATAACACCGCACAAGGTAATTCCCAAAACTATCTTACGGTAAATCCCGGAACCGGTAACCATTCAACTCTTACCGTGTCCGAATTGCTGGCAGTACCAACGCAATTAGATTTCGGTATTGCTGTGTTTAACAACGATACAATCGTGAAACAATATACACTTACCGGCAAATATCTTACTGCAGGCGGTGGTACAATAACAATTACAGCTCCAACCGGATATACGGTGTCTGAAAATGCAAACGGTGTGTTTGCAGCAAATCTGCAATTCGCTTATACGGGCAATGCATTTACCGGGAAAAATATTTATGTAAAGTTTGTCCCGGTTACACTTGGCTCTTATACCGGTTCAATTCTTAACGCGGGCGGAGGCGTGCAGGCAATGACAGTTCAGGTTATTGGTAAAGGTGTTAGTTCTATTATACAGACAGATGCACCTGTTGGTTTTGCCTCTTTGAACGGGGGAACAACCGGCGGGGCAGGGGGGACATCGGTTATTATTAGCAGTGCTGCCCAATTAGCTGAAATTATGAGACTGCGCGAAAACAAAATAACAACGCCTTTAATCGTGTATATACAAGGTACGTTGAGCGGTTATACAACTCAGATATCAGTTAAACGGACAGCAAACATCTCGATACTTGGCCTTGGTACCGATGCAAAGTTTCTCGGTTTCGGGATGAAGGTTGTTGACTGCCAAAATATTATTGTAAGAAACATTACATTTGCAGATTGCAAAGTTGACGAAAAAGACGGACTTGGTATCGATGGCAGTGTTAATGTTTGGGTTGACCATTGCTCATTTACCGACAGCCCCAGTTCAGATCCCAGTGGCAGCAACCACGATGGGCAGCTTGATGTGAAAAGCGGTGCTTCAAACGTTACACTATCATTTAATCATTTTATGAATCACCGCAAAACATGCCTGCTTGGGCATACACCGGGGCAGACTTCAGATTCCTCGATGAAAGTGACATACTATGCTAACTGGTTTGACGGGACGTATTCACGTAATCCAAGAATTCGTTTCGCGAAAACACACGTGTTAAACAACTTGTACAGTAATAATGGAATCATACCGGATAACGGCGGTTACGGCATCGGGGTAACTTGCAATGCTCAGGTACTTGCTGAAGGAAACTATTTTGAAAATACGCTGCTGCCAACACTTATATCAACGGTTAACGATCCGGGGGGAACATTAAGCGGCGACCCCGCAGGTTTTATTAAATCATTGAACAATGTAACCGTTAATTCCGGGACAATTGTTGAAAATCTTGGCTCATACAATTTTGATCCGCACTCGTTCTACTCCTATTCTGCATTCGATGCTCAAGCAGTAAAAAATATTGTTTCAGAAAATGCAGGAGCCGGGATATTGAATATAACAACCGCGGTTGAAACAAAAGCTCATGAAGCGCCAAACTCATTACAACTTTTGAGTAATTATCCCAATCCGTTTAATCCGTCAACGATTATCCGGTTTAGTTTGCCGGGCAGCAGTACGGCAGTATTAAAAGTATATGACATGCTTGGTAATGAAGTTGCCACTTTGTTTAATAGTGAAGCAAAGCAGGGGACTGTATATTCGGTAACATTTGATGCCTCCAAACTTGCGAGCGGAATCTATTTGAGCGTTTTACAGTCAGGCGGCACGGTTGCCGTGCAGAAGATGATGTTGATGAAATAGAAAAATATTTTTTTATTGCAGGTTTAGCATAAAAAAAGCCGTCCGTGTAAAGCGGACGGCTTTTTGCATAGAAGAAAATTTACTTATCTAATTGCAGTGCTTTAATTTCTTTAACAACCGGTTTTACTGTGCGTTTAGACATTCTTGGGGTATTTGCCCCGATAAAGTTATACGAGTTGTTGTCAACCAGAGTTAAGTCAGAAAAGTCAACAAACATATCACCGTTAACATCGGTTACCAGATAACCCGAAGCAAAGTTGTATGAGTCATTGTCAATCTCGGTTAAATCAGAAAAATCAATAAAGTTGTCCTGATTAACATCGCCTGAATACACGCAATATTGGCTGCCTTTTAAAACCATGTTGCTGCCAAAAGCCTGTGTTGCGGCTGATGTAAAACTGAAGCTGCCAGTGCTTCCTTTGGTAAAAGACTCACCTCCGGTTTTACTCCATGTTTCGACAATTGAACGGCCTTTTACAACAAGATAGTAAGCGCCTGTTGGTGCATTGTAAAAAGTTGCATAGCCAGTATAATTAACCGAGTCAATAACTGCAAGTGCTGAATCGACGAAGGCAAATGGTGAAGTTATGTTTGCAAGATACACTTTAAAAGTATCCCGCATTGCTAACAGTGATGAGAGCTCACTATAGTAACCCTCCGGAATAAAAGTAACACTCATACGGCCTGCATTCTGCATAACATAATTTTCACCGGCAGTAAAATCGCCAAATGCAGTAACACCGCCAAAGTGCAATGTATCTGCAGCAGCATCGGCAGCACTATATGCTGTCCATGTGCTGCCATTCCAGATACCGCCAACTAAGTTTGCTTCGGTACCGGTAACATCGGCCTGATTGTAATGTGCCGTAACGTTTGCATTAAAATCACTAATGCCTGTTGAAGCTACAGTCCATGTTCTACTGATGAAATCTGTAGAAGAGGTGTTGCTCGCGTGTTTTGTTTTGCTCAGTTTAACATCAACTTCACCGGCTGAGAATGTACCGGAATTGAAATTAACGGTTACCGGTGAATAGAGAGGTGTTGCATCACCGACCGGGAAGGTAAATGCGGATGCTGCAGCAAATGGTTTACGGACAACACCGGTTCCTGCCGGAACAATAAAAGATGTGGCTGAGCCGCCTAATATAACTGCAGAAGAGCCAAGAATAAGATTGTTCGATGAAAGACTCAATCTGCCAGATGTAAGTGTAATGGTATCATTTACCGTAAGTGAGGTGCCTAAGGTTACTACCTGTCCGCCAACAGCCGTTGCTGTAAGATTAATAATTAAATTTTTCAACACAGCAGAACCCGCTGTGAAGTTAAGAACTCCACCCGTTGTAGCAGCAGTACCATTACCAACATTTATTGTTGCATTAGCATCGCCGGTAATTGTACCGGAGCCTAAAAGTACGCCTTTGCCAAGAGAGTAGAGCGAAAGTGTATTACCGTTAAGGGTAAAGGTACCTAACGTTGAAGTTAGTGTAAGTCCGCCGCCGCTTAAATTTCCTAATATTACATTGGATGACCCACCGGTTGTCGATAAAACCACTCCGGCATCATTTGTATTTGCTATTCTGAACAAAAGAAACTCGTTGCCGTTTCCGGTTAAAGTTTGGGTGCTTGTACCGTTGGTGTTTAGTGTAAGGCGGTTTGTATAACCCGGAGAAACAGACGCATCCATTGTTGCGCCATTCTGCAAAGTAAAATTGCCTGCCAGGTTTAAAGTGGTAAATGGAGTTGCCGCACCGTTAAAATTTAGAACATTATCGATAACAAGATTTCCTGCAATGGTGTAAGCCCCTGATGCAAACGTTTTTGTATCCGCTGCACCATTAATAGTAAGGTTACCTACTGTCGAGGGGATGGCAACTACTGCAGGGCCGGTAGTGCCAACAACAATATTCGATGTTGTGGTTGATGTGCCCCATGTTGGCAGCGTTGCGTTATTAAGGGTAATGGTTGAATTGGCCGACAAATCTATCGTTCCGGTTAAAGCAGCGGTTGCCGGAATAGTAAAATTAATGGCATTCGTTCCGTCGCCAAGCACAACCTTTGAATTTGAACCCGAAACAGTCCACGCACCGGTAAAAGTCGCCTCGGTTCCGTTTTTAATATTAAACACTGCGAAGTCAGTGGTGAAGTTTGTGGGATTTGTTCCTGAGCCGTCCGTACCGGTTCCCCAGTTTGTGGTGACATCTGATGCACTTGAAGCTATGTTGTAATAGTTGGTTAGAACACCACCTGTTACAGCAACATTCACATCAGTCGCACCAGTACTGCTGCAAACGATATTGCCGCTAACAGCACCGGAAACTGAATTATTCAAACGAATATACACTGGTGTGCTGCTGACAGTGCCACCGGATTGTGTAAGTACGATAGGATTAGTCGGTGTGAACCCACCGCCTGTAATTGTAGAAATTTCATATCCTGCCGGAGGAACAATTGAAATGTCGCCCGTAAGGTTTACACCCGATACCTGCATGGTCTGCTCAGCAGATGGTGTATTAATTGCATTGGCAAGAAAAGTAACAAGTGAGCTTGAAGCATTGATGGCTGCACCTGCGCCGCCTGCCGGAGTTACACTTGCATAGGTAGTTCCTGCCCTAATCTCATCTATATCGGCTTTTGGTGTAGCAGCAGCATTACGGATACAGACTGATGCAAGATTTGCAATGGTTGCTGTGCCGGATGAATTTGTTACACTACCAGCCGGTTCTTCTCCACCAACAGAAGATGGATTTACCCATAAAACCGCGGACATTGGGCTTGGGGATTTTGTCAGTTTTACTACAATGAAATAGGTGGTACCGAAATTTAAATCCTGAGGAAATTCTGTCTGGGTAACAGTTCCTGTGCTGGCGTTTTGAATTCCCAGACGAAAATTGGCACCAGAGTTTACACTTTTTATATGGACACGGGCGCCAAATGCCGTTACACTTGAGCCAGCAGTGCCTCCGAAATGCATAAAATAGGATGCATCTGCAAAAGCAGCTGCGAGTTGAGTATTGTCGGTGACGTTTATAAGTGCTGAAAAATATCCTGTTGTAGTGCCTGTTACAATACCCGAAGGTATATTAATATCTTTGCCAACAGTTGTAGAGCCTATAATACTAATCTTATTTCCCTGTGATGCTGCAATAGCGGGGACACCGGTGTAAGTAAGCGACCCTGTACTAATGTTTATAATACCAGTACCCGAGTGACCAGTCCAGCCATTTGAGGTGCCAAGTGCTGTTCCTGTACCGCCAACGGTACCGGTCCCTGCAATCGGGTCATAGAGAGTTTGTGCTTGTATGCTTACCGCAAAAACAATAAATAAAAAGAAAGAAAACCATTGAGCGTGTTTCTTCATGATGCCTGCCTCCGAAAAAATATGTAAAATTACATTGAATTTGAACTGATATATTAATTTATGCGGATAAGTTGCAGTACTTGTGCATTACTTCCCGCGTTTTACTATAATAGTAGGATAATCTTGCTGCCGCCATAAAAGATAGAACTCTTATTTTTTTAGTATAAAGCTTCCCGTTTTTTATAGCGAAAACAGATGTGCAAAATATGAAAATCCTTCGTAGTTATGCGCTCTAAATATTAAATTTATGTTAAAAGAGAGATGTTGCGGTATAAAGGCTCAATTATTTATAGCCAAAACCATTAAGAAGGGTGTTTTTGAGGTATGTATGATAACGGAGTTCATACTAATATGGTGTGTGGTTAAGTATAAAATACAAAACCCCCGATGGTTGGGGGAACCCCTTCTAAGCAGTATTAGTGCCGCTAAAACAAAACAACCTCACCCTGTAGTTAAATTGTTTTACCTTACCAATAAACTGATTATGAAAGCAATGGGCATTTGGTTCAACAACAGCAAATACCGGTTAAAAGACCAAAAGCATGACAGGCAAAAAAAAACAGCCACCGTAAAATGATGGCTGTTGTAGAATTCCGGTTATCGGACTGTTTATTTTGCTATAAAAAGCGGTTGTATATGTCTAACGAATAAATTATTGGTAACACCGCTGCCGATTGTTTCGCGGTTCTCAATCAGGGCATCCATGTACCGTGAACCCATTTCCGCAGCAATTTTATATGCAAGATGCATAAGCTGCCTGAGATGAATACTAAAAGCCGGATTTGCCTGCTCGTGAGCTAAAGCATTTACAATTGCACTGCTCGACCAAGTATCAAAATCATCGGGAACCGGTAATATTGTTACATCAATATCAACTACAGTCAGATATGGCTGCATCATTTCATCAATGCGGGTAAAAGCTGCACGGTAAATGTCTTTTACAATTTTAGCACCCTTTTCACCGGACTGAGCTAATCCGATTGCTTCTTCAAGCCACGTTGTACCCGCGGTTTTAAGGTGCAGACCGGCATTAAATTTCCGTATAACTTTATTGATAACCGGATATAAAGAAAATTTATCACTGCCGGAATGGACGCTCAGTTTAAGACTTGCAGGTAAACCGAATTTCTCAATAGCGAAAAGTGTAACGGCAACATCATCGGAAAACTCTTTTTCGAATACGGCTATATCGCCGACATAATCAACACCTTTGTTAAAGCGCCCGCTGAATTTTGGCGCAAATGTTTGGACGGGGATACCCTCGTTGGCAAGTCCGAGAAGAATGAAAAATAATTCTTCCGGTGACTGTGGTTCCAGATTTTCATCAAATGAAACTTCGGTAACAAACGTTTCTGCACCTTTATGTGCAACAATATATTTGTAAATCGAACCAGCCTCTTTTATAGCGGTTAGGTATTTTGAGGCTATCAACTCCAACTTTTCTTTTGTAACGGTAAAACTTTCAGAAATTCCGGGAACAGACAATGTTCCGGTGTAGGGTTCGGCAGAAGCAATAAAGGCAGCAACATCCGCGGGTTGAGGAGCCAAACCGATAAAATCTGCCACATCAAGTGTAAAGAAATTACAGTGGGGGATAAAATCCTGCACGGTTTTAATGCCAATGTGGTCGGCATCCACGAAATAAGCATTATTCCAACCGAGGGCTTTCACTGCGTTATCAGCCTCGATACGGGCATTAACCGGAAGTGGTATGTTCACGTCTGGATTTATTCCAGACCGGGACAATATTAACGCCTTCGGTTGCAGCTAATACTAATGCTTTTAGCTGTGCTTCTCCTTGGCTGCCGAAACGGTCACCAATACCAATGGAAAATTTTTCAATTAACATGTTGTATCTTTCCTGTTTGTTTCATTGATTTTTAGAATTGTGTTCAGTGGTGAATTGCTGCAATTCATTTCTGAAAAATTAGTCGTACATGAATATGAGGTAGTTACCAGTTACCTACAGATGTCCTTTAATTTGCATTTGTTTAATTTCATTCAGCGGATCCCATTGTCCATTAAAAACAGATAAAGGTGTTATTTCAGTTGGACTATTACCGGTTTTATGCAAATTATCGGCAAACCAAGTAAAATTACCATCTTCTTTTGTGCAGTTATAGTAATAATACCGGCCGAGATATTTAATCGGTGATGGACCACAGAAGTAAATGGCGCGGTCCGCCATGTTTTTACTGAATGTACAATTCAGTAAATAAAATGCTGCTTCACGGTGATGCCTGCCAAGGGGGAAACCGGGGATACCATCGAAATAACAGTTCCTCAGTACAAATTTTTGCGTTGAATCCATATCTCCATCCATCCAAATGGATGCCGAGAGGTTATGCCCGTAAAACCGGGAGCTATCGATATAACACCAGCCCCGCGGGCAGACATAGTCAACATATCCCTCAAAATAACAGAGGGAATGATAGTACATCCCATTTTTAGTATTCCACAAACTCAATGCATCACCGCCGTCTGCAATTATGTTGCATTGCAGCATGATAATTTTAGTACCGCCGCCGCGAACGGCAAATTGATGGTCGTGGTCGCCATACAGACTGCCATAATTGTTATGTATTGTTACACCGGAAAAAATAAGATTGGTAACATCAGGGGCAATGTTTACTACTGCAGAACCGTAATCGCTGTCATGCTCTTTACGCCAGTTTTTACGCAGCTCGGCATACACAATTTTAACCGAGTCTTTATGTATTCCTTTCAGCAGGATATTGCCGGTTGTTATGTAAACTTTTTCGTTGTAGATGCCGCTTTTTACCAGTATTACTTTTAATTGTTTATTGGGTGCTTTTAACGATGAAAGTGCCGCCTGTATGGTTGTGAAATTTCCGCTGCCGTCTTTAGCAACAATAATATCCGGGGAACTACCAAGCAACCGCGTATGGCAGATAACGAGCAGGCAGAATAAAACGGTTGTACGCGAAAACAAAAGATTCATAAAGAAGTTGTGGGAGTATAAACAAAAGTAAGTTTAATCAAAGTTAAAAAGGTTTCAACTACATATTTCCACGCGGCAACAAAATACTGTTAATGGTAAACTGTCTTCTTGCTGGGATTTCAAAAGATGTATCACTTGAGGGGTAACTACTCAGCCGAATAAATTTGTGCCAATGGCACTGAATCTCAATAACCGCGGGTGGCAACCCGTGGAGAGTGGACTAAAAAAAAATCACGTCCCCGAACGGGGGCGAACTGACCTACTATGGGAAATTATTACCGTTGTTCTCCAAGGTTCGCCCCCTTCAGGGACGGAATCAGTTTGGTATTCTTTTTCCGTGAGTTACCACTCACGGTTATTCAGATTTAGTGCCATTGGCACATAAAATCAG